>NZ_JCANTN010000026.1:0-26445 GCF_059568515.1 Soehngenia saccharolytica DSM 12858
ATACCTTTTTTAAAGCTTTTATTATTTTTCTTTATTCGTGAATATCTGTATATTTAAACATATTCAATTAAATCTTTTTAGCTGATCTAATTCAAAAGTCCATTGAGGTGTGACTAATTTATCATACCCTTTTAACGAGTACCAAGGGCTTATATCTTTGTCGTTTGGATTTAATAGAATTTGTGTCTGTTGTGCTGGCATATATGATTGAGCTAATAAAAATATCTTTTCTCCATTTTCATTTTCTGCCATGTCTACTACTATAACTGCATGCCCAGGGCTACCTCCAACGATGAACACATCCCCAATTTTCATTTGATCTATTTCTATGCTTTCCAATTCATTTTCTAAGGACAATGTACTTGAGTATGCAAATACTATGTCCATAAAATTCCTAAAATCTTCATAAGTGTTGGAGGGTTCAGTTTTCTTGTAATAACTTGCATTGTTTCCTTCGATTTTTATTCTGTTTCCTTTTATCCACTCGCTGTATTTTGCCTCAAACCCTGACACGAAATTAAACTTTATTTCGTCGTATTCGCCTATTGAATACAGGTATTCTGCCCTTAACAGCATTACTGCATCTGCACACTGGTGAAGATCTCTATCTCCAATATCTACATCTAAAACACTCTCGTAGACATTTCCAAAAGGTTTCTCTCTTCCATCGTAATAGAGCGCTTTTTCTCCATAAGGTTTCAATTTTTGGTTTCTCAAAAATTCTTCAAAGCTATTCTCATCAACATCCATTCTTTCAAATCCTTCGGGTGTTTTGTATCTTTCTTTTATGGTGTTTCCATTTTCATTTAAAATTTCATTGACTTGTTTATTGGCATTGTTTTCCACTTCATTTTCATAAACTGAATTTTTTTCTGCGACATCATCGCAACCTGTTAAAACTAGAATCATTGCTATGATCAACAAAACTCTTTTCATTGTAAAATCATCTCTTTTACTGCTTTTTCAATTCTTTTAAGAGCCTCATTTAGTGTTTTTTTAGTGCATCCAATATTCAGTCTTACAAAATCAGTGTTTTTTCTGGAGAAGTTGTTTCCTGGGTTTACTCCTACTCTAGCTTTGTTTGTAAAAAAATTCATCAATTCACTGCCTTTTAACCCTAATTTGCTGCAATCGAGCCAAACTAGATAAGTTCCTTCTGAGCGAATTGGTTTGATTTGAGGTATTTTCTCATTGAAGTAATTAATTGTATAATCTAGGTTTCCTTCGAGATAGATAAGTAGCTCATCCAGCCACTCTTCTCCGTTGTTATAGGCTTCCTCTAAAGCTATATTTCCAAATATATTTCCCCCGCCTATGTGCGATGTCTCTAAAGCATTGTTAAACAGGCTTCTCATTTTTTTATTAGGGATGATGATTGCTGAAGTTGCTAATCCTGCAAGGCTAAAGCTCTTGCTTGGCGATATACATGTAATTGTAGAGTTTGCTAGCTCTTCTGATAGAGATGCTATTGGAATGTGTCTATGGTTTTTATATACAATGTCTGAGTGTATTTCATCCGATACTATGATTATGTTGTGTTCAGTACAAATTTTCCCCAGCTCTATTAGTTCTTCTATTCTCCAAACTCTTCCAGTTGGATTGTGTGGACTGCACAAAAGTATCATTTTTACTCTGTAATCAAATTCGCCATTGTGGTCAGTGATTTGTCTTTTTAAATTATCTAAGTCCATGTGATAGGAATTCCCTTCATATGACAACTCATTGTCTATTATTGTCCTTCCATTTCCTTCTACAACTGATCGAAATGGTGGATATATGGGTGTTTGTATGATGACTTTATCTCCAGGATTTGTAAAAGTATTTACACACAAGCTTAACGCTGGTACAATCCCAGGGCTAAATGTTATCCATTCTTTATCTATTTCCCATCCATGTCTTTTTTTAAGCCAGCTTTTGATTGATTGATTAAAAGAATCTGCTCTATATGTATAGCCAAATATTCCATGGTCTGCTCTTTTCTTTATGCCTTCGATTACTTCTCCTGGCGCTTTGAAATCAGTGTCGGCAACCCACATAGGTATTATGTCATCTCTTCCAAAGATCTGTTTACAATTGTCCCATTTAACAGAATTAGTTCCTAATCTGTTTACCTCTTCATCAAAATTGTATTTCATTTTCTCCTCCTTAGATAATGACTTATATCTATTATATCAAATGTTGTCTCATAGACAACAAAGGCGACAGCATTAGTATAACTATCGCAGTCGCCTTTTATTTAGATCATTGTTTTTTCAATTTCTTTTTTTAGTTTTTCTAGTACTCTTTTTTCTATTCTGGATACTGTCATTTGAGAAATATTCATGCTCTTTGCAATGTTTACTTGAGTTTTTTTGTTGAAATACCTCTCCACAAGTATCTTTCTTTCCATGTCATTTAATTTTTCCATTGTCCTCATGAGAAAATCATTGTTTTCTATTCTGTCAAAATAATAGTCTTCTTCTCCGATCAGTTCAGCCAGATTAACCTCTTTATCTTCGCTTTGGGAGTCGTAAGTCACATCTAAAGACTGAGGAGTATAAACTTTGCTTGCCTCCATGGCTTCTAAAACTTCTTCTTCAGTTATATCTAAATATTTTGCTATATCCTCAACTGTTGGTACTCTTTGAAGTTCTTGACTTAATTCATTTTTAGCCAAGTTTATTTTCTTGGATAGTTCTTGAATTCTTCTAGGTACTCTTATAGCCCAACCTTTGTCTCTAAAGTATTTTTTTATCTCACCAATTATTGTAGGAGTCGCAAAGCTTGAAAATTCATAGCCTTTGTCGATATCATATCTATCTATTGCATAGATTAAGCCAATACTTGCAACCTGAAATATGTCATCGTATTCTATGCCTCTGTTTGCATATTTTTTTGCTAGTATTTCAGCAATATATAGATTTTTTTCTATAAGAGTGTCCCTAATCTCTTTGGTCGGATTTTCTTTATAAAGTCTGAATAGCTCTTTAGTGTCCTCTTTATTGTGATTTTTATTGTTCTTTGCTCCATTATGGTCCATAGGATACCATCCTTGTTAATTAATTAATTTAGTTAATCTTATAGAATTCATAGAGTAATCCACTTTATCCGCTAGAGATTCTATTATCATCTTGCTCATCTCTACTTCTTTTTTCTCGAGCATTTCCTTTTTTAATTCACCATCTAATTGTATTTTTATTTCCAAAGCTTTTTCATTGATTTCGAATTCTATTTCTAATTGAGTAGTGTTATCAGAGCATAGTGTTATTATGCTTGCTTCTCCTATTAGCACTTTTACATCTTCTAGATCTTCGATGTTAAAACCCATTTTACTAGCTATCGCAGAAGCTGTGAGTCTAATTATGCTTAGATAGTCTTTTTTATTGGGTACGATGAGTTTTATTGTATCATTGTTCATCACTTTCACCTCTAAAGATAAATAAGCTATCTAGTTTTGTGATGTCAAATAACTTTCTTATATTTGGCTTTATATTTTCAATATATATTTTATAAGGAGTGTCTTGCAACATTTTCAATAACCCTATCAATGCTCCAAGTCCTGTTGAATCGATATACTCTAAATACTCTCCATCTATTACTAAATCAGCATTTTTCTGTTCATAAGCTTTTAATACATTGTCTCTAAATTCATTTGATGTATAAATGTCTATCTCACCAATCGGTTTGAATATCCATTTTCCTTCATCATAGTTGAATTCTACTTTTGTTTGCAATGCCATTTATCGACCCTCCTTGTCTTTATCCTTCGACATATTTTGCTACTGCTACTACTCTGTCGTCGTTCATTTTCATAAGTGTAACTCCTTGAGTACTTCTGCCCATTACAGATATGTCGTCTATTTGCAATCTTATTATTGTTCCGTTCAATGAAATGATCATTACCTCGTCTTGACTGTTTACTACTTTTGCAGACACAATATCTCCTGTCTTCTCTTTTATGGAGTAGGTTTTTATACCTTTGCCACCTCTATTTTGAGTTTTATATTCAGTCAAAGGAGTTCTTTTTCCATATCCTTTTTCTGTTATGACTAATAGGTATTTATTGTCTTCTGCAATATCCATTGATACTACTTCATCATTTTCATTTAATTGTATTGCTTTTACTCCCATTGCATTTCTGCCCATTACTCTTACATCTTTTTGCTTAAATCTTATCGCAAGGCCTTTTTTAGTGACTACTATTACCTCATCATTCTCTTTTGGAAGCTTCACACTGATTAAGTCGTCTTCATCTTTTAATGATATTGCTATCATACCACTTTTTCTGATATTGTTAAATTGTGTGAGTTCCGTTTTTTTGATAATTCCTTTTTTGGTCAGCATCATAAGTTTTAAATCTTCACTAAATTCGTCTACTGGAATGACAGCTGTTATTTTTTCGTCTGGATTTATGTCCAACAGATTTACTATTGCAGTCCCTTTTGCTTGTCTGCTTGCCTCAGGAATCTCGTATGCTTTCAAAGAATATACTCTTCCTTTATTTGTGAAGAACAACAATGTGCTGTGTGTTGAAGTTATAAATAGATCTTCAACAAAGTCTTCATCTTTCTTTGTCAGTGCTATTACGCCTTTACCTCCTCTTTTTTGAGGCTTGTATGTCCCTTCAGGCATCCTCTTTATATATCCAAAATGAGTTAGTGTTATAACCACATCCTCCTGAGGTATCATATCTTCAATGCTTATTTCTTCTTTAGATGGCATTATCCTTGTTCTTCTATGATCAGAGTATTTATCTCTAATTTCAATAAGTTCATTCTTAATTATGTCTAATACCAATCTCTCATTAGCTAATATCTCTTTATATGAATTTATCTTCTTTATGAGTTCTTCGTATTCTTCTTCTAATTTATCTCTTTCTAATCCTGTGAGCCTTCTCAATCTCATGTCTAGAATAGCTTGTGCTTGAATTTCCGATAGAGAGAAATTGCTCATTAAGCTTTCTTTTGCTTTTTGATCGTTTGCTGAATTTCTAATTATTTTAATTATCTCGTCAATATGGTCAAGCGCAATTCTCAAGCCCTCAACAATATGCGCTCTTTCTTCTGCTTTTCTTAGATCGTATTGGGTTCTTCTTGTTATTATTTCCTCTTGATGTTTGAGGTAATACTTTAATATCTCTTTTATATTTAGCACTCTTGGCTCTCCATTTACCAATGCGAGCATAATAGTTCCAAAAGTTATTTGCATTTGAGTGTGTTTATATAGATTGTTCAACACTACATTTGGGTTGGCATCTCTCTTAAGTTCAATGACTATTCTCATGCCCTCTCTATCCGATTCGTCCCTTAAGTCAGAAATGCCTTCTATTTTTTTGTCTCTTGCCAATTCAGCTATTTTTTCTATCAAATTTGCTTTATTAACTTGATATGGAATTTCTGTAACTATTATACTTCTTTTTCCTTTAGAATTTTCTTCTATTTCAGCTACTGCTCTTATGGTTAACTTTCCTCTTCCGGTTTTGAAAGATTTTTTTATGCCTTCTTTGCCCATGATAATTCCACCAGTTGGAAAATCAGGCCCTTTTATGACTTTCATCAATTCTTCGATGCTCACTTCTTCATTGTCAATGAGCATTATTAAGCCATCTATTACTTCTTTTAGATTATGTGGTGGAATATTTGTAGCCATGCCTACTGCAATTCCTGATGAGCCATTTACCAATATATTTGGAAACTTGCTTGGCAATACAATTGGCTCTTTTAAAGTTTCGTCAAAATTCGGCATGAAATCTACTGTTTCTTTCTCTATATCCCTTAACATCTCCATAGCAAGTGGAGTCATTTTAACTTCGGTATACCTCATTGCTGCCGCTCCATCTCCGTCGACACTGCCAAAGTTTCCATGCCCATCTACTAGAGGATATCTTGTGTTAAAATCTTGAGCTAGCCTTACCATAGCTCCATATACAGAAGAATCACCGTGTGGGTGGTATTTACCAAGTACATCTCCGACTACTCTGGCTGATTTTCTATACTGCTTGTCAGGAGAAAGGTTGAGTTCGCTCATTGCATAGAGTATTCTTCTGTGAACAGGTTTTAATCCATCTCTTACATCAGGCAATGCTCTACTTACGATTACACTCATAGCATAATCTAAATAGGAATTTTTCATCTCGTCTTCTATATTTATTTCAATCAGATTCTCTTTGTTTTCTTCCATATTTACCTCCTATATGTCAAGATTTTTGACATATTTAGCATTTTGTTCGATGAAGTCTCTTCTGGGTTCAACTTTGTCACCCATAAGTGTTGTAAATATCTCATCTGCTGCTACAGCATCTTCTATTGTCACTTTGTAAAGAATCCTATTATTAGGATCCATTGTCGTGTCGTATAGCTGATCAGCATTCATTTCTCCAAGACCTTTATATCTCTGTATTGTGTAGTTTCCTCTTCCAATTTCATCTAGATATTGTTCTAGTTCTTTATCCGAATAACAATAATGCTCGATTTTTCCTTTGCTAACTTTATACAATGGCGGCTGAGCAATATACACATGCCCCTTTTCTATTAATTCCTTCATGTATCTGTAGAAGAAAGTCAATAAAAGTGTCCTTATATGAGCACCATCTACATCGGCATCTGTCATGATAATTATTTTACCATATCTTAATTTTTCTATGTTGAAATCTTCGCCAATGCCAGTGCCAAAAGCAGTGATCATAGCTTTTATTTCTTCATATCCGAGTATTTTGTCAAGCCTTGCTTTTTCAACATTCATTATTTTACCTTTTAGTGGAAGTATCGCTTGGAATTTTTTATCTCTGCCTTGTTTTGCACTTCCTCCAGCAGAATCTCCCTCTACTAAAAACACTTCTGTTTCATTTAAGTCATTGGATTGGCAATCCGCTAATTTCCCAGGCAAAGTTGTATTATCCAAAACGCTTCTTTTTCGAGTTAAATCTCTCGCTTTTCTAGCGGCTTCTCTTGCTCTTTGAGAATTTATAGCTTTTTCTAATATTGTTTTAGCTGTCTTGGGATTTTCTTCAAAATAGCTTGATAGATGTTCATATGTTATTGTATCTACAATCCCTCTTATTTCAGTGTTTCCAAGTTTTGCTTTAGTCTGGCCTTCAAATTGTGGCTCTGGCAGTTTTACTGATAGTACTGCACTTAAACCTTCCCTTACATCATCGCCTGAAAGATTTTCATCTTTTTCTTTTAGATAGTTGTATTTCCTTGCATAGTCATTTATGCTCCTAGTCAATGCGGATCTAAAGCCTGCAAGGTGTGTTCCACCTTCTATTGTATTTATGTTGTTTGCAAATGTCAGCATGGTTTCGGAATATGAATCAGTGTATTGTATTGCTAATTCTACTGTGACTAAATCCTTTTCTTCTTCAAAGTATATTACCTCTTTATGAAGCGGATTTTTATTTTTATTTATATATTCAACAAATGATTTTATTCCACCAGTATAGTGAAATTCTTTTTGAATGTTGTTTCTCTTATCCTCTAGAGTTATTTTTATTCCTCTGTTTAAAAAAGCCATTTCTCTAAATCTATGTTCCAATGTTTCAAAATTGAATTCCACAGTCTCGAATATTTCATCATCTGGCAAAAAATGTATAGTTGTCCCAGTCTCATCTGTTTCACCAATTTCAGTGAGTTCTGTTACAGCTATACCCCTCTCAAATTTCTGCATGTATTCTTTTCCGTTTCTTCTTACTTTTGCTATAAGCCATTTTGATAAAGCATTTACTACTGATACTCCAACTCCATGTAGGCCTCCCGAAACTTTATATGCTGAGTTGTTAAACTTTCCTCCTGCATGAAGTATTGTCAAAACTGTTTCTACTGTTGATTTTCCTGTCTGTGGGTGTGTTTCTACAGGTATTCCGCTTCCATTGTCTTTTACAGATACTGAACCGTCTTCATAAATTACAACTTCAATTGTATCACAAATTCCTGCTAGAGCTTCATCGATGCTGTTGTCTACTACTTCATAGACAAGATGATGAAGTCCCTTTGGCCCAGTAGAACCTATATACATTCCCGGTCTTTTTCTTACAGGCTCAAGTCCAGTTAATACCTGTATTTCATTGGCAGTATAATGCCTATTGTTTCCATTGTTATCTATTGTCATGTGTTTCCCTCCATACTATCTTTTAACATATGTTCCATCTTTAATTTGTATATGGGTTATATCTAAATTTGATAGATCTCCTATCTGATCTATATCAGTTGTCGTGATAAAAGTTTGAACATTTTTAAATAGTTTATTTAAGTAATTCTTTCTATTTTGATCTAATTCAGAATAAACATCATCTAATAATAATATTGGATAATGATTAGTTTCATTTTTTATCAATTCCACTTCAGAGAGCTTCATTGTAAGTACAGCCGATCTCTTTTGTCCTTGTGAGCCGAAAGCCCTTATGTCTTTGTCATTTATCTTTATTAAAATATCATCTCTATGGGGTCCAATCTGCGTAGTCTTTGCTTCAATGTCTTTTTTTTCATTTTCTCTCAACATATTTAGAGTTTTTTCCTGTATTTCCTTCGAATCTTCATTGTTGAAATTTACTGTTGAAATATATTGAAATTCTATTTTTTCTGCATTTGCCGTAAAATCGGAATGAATTGTCTTAGAGATCCTTTCTATTTTCTTTAAAATCGAAATTCTTTCCAATATTATTAGGCTTGCAATTTTTGACAATTGTAAATTGAATATGTCAATTAAGTTTTTATCTAAATTTAAATAATTGGATTTTAATAAATTGTTTCTTTGAAATAATATTTTGTTATATCTATTCAAATTATATTGGTAAGTTGGTTTAAGATTTATTATTAAATTATCAATATAATTTCTTCTTGTATTTGGACCATCTTTTATCAAGTTTATGTCATCTGGTGAAAATACAACAGATTTAAAGCTGTCATAGAGTTCTTTTTGACTTTTAACTTCTTTTCCATTTATCCTCTGTTTTTTTGTTTCATTTTTGTCTAATTTTATCTCAATGAGTTTTTCAAAATTTTCTCCAAGTACTCTTGCTCCAACATAAGCTTTATCCTTATTGAAATTGATCATTTCCTTTTCCCTATTGGTTCTAAAAGACTTGCCAGTTGAAATTAAATTTATAGCCTCTAAAAGATTTGTCTTTCCTTGAGCATTGTCTCCATAAATGATATTTATCCCAGGAAAAAATTCAATTTTTAAGTCGTAGTAATTTCTAAAATTTATTAACCTGAGTTCGTATATATTCAAAAAATACACTCCTTAATTATTAGCACAATTAATTATACCACAACATATGTTTTTCCATTTACTTCTATTTTATCATCAGTTCTTAATTTTTTTCCTCTTTGGGTACAAACTTCTCCATTTACTTTAACTAACCCATCTTTTATCATCAATTTTGCTTCTCCGCCGGTTTGAGTTATTCCTGCTAATTTTAATAGTTGCTCTAATTTAATGTATTCTGTTTGTATATTTATTTTTTCCATTGTTTCACCTCTTAAAAGTCATCTTGAGCCAATCTTACTGGAAGCACTAAATAGATGTATTTTTCATCATCTTTTGCTCTCATAATGCATGGATTTAAGCTTGACACAAAATTTAATTCTATTTCTTCACTATCTATAACTCTTACTCCGTCCATTAGATATCTTGAATTAAAAGCTATATTTACATCTTCTCCCTCTTTATTTATCAACTCTACTTCTTCATAGACATCTCCCATTTCTGAATTAGATTTAATTGATAAATTATCATCTGTTATAGATAATTTTACTAAGTTAGCCCTTTGTTCCCTAGCTAATAAACTTGCTCTTTCTAGAGAATCTAATAAATTTTTTCTATTCAACAGTACAGTAGTATTGTGATTTGTTCTCACTATATCTTTGTAATTAAAGAACTGTCCTTCCAATAATTTTGAATAGATCACAGTATCTCTTAATGTAAATACTATTTGTCCATTCGCTATTGCCAATGTAATTGGATCCTCAGTATCTTCAATTATCTTATTTAATTCATTTAATACTCTTGCTGGTACAATAAGCTTTAAGCTCTCATTTATTCCTATTTCTTCTTTTCTCATTGAAAGTCTGTATCCATCAAGTGATACAAATGTTAGTATTCCATCTTCAATCTCAAATAGAACACCTGTTAAAACTGCTCTGCTTTCATCTTGAGAAGTAGTGAATGAAGTTTGTCTTATCGCAGTTTTCAATATATTTTGTGGTATGTTGAATTTAGCAGTTTCTATTACAATAGGAAGCTCAGGATAATCCTCTCCTGGATTCGAAACTATGTTAAAATCAGATTTTTGACATTTTATGTTGACTTTGTTGTTTTCTATGTCAAAAAAAACAGTATCATTTGGTAATTTTTTTACAATATCACCTAGTATTCTTGAATTTATAACGACTTTTCCTTCTTCAATTACATTTGAATCCAATGTAGTTTCTATGCTTATTTCCAAGTCTGTTGATGTTAGTTTTAATCTGTTGTCTTTGGCTTCTATGAGTATTCCTTCAAGTATTTGCAAAGTAGATCTATTTGAAATTCCTCTTTGAGCAATATTTATATGTTTATTTAATTCATTTTGTTGTACTGAAAATTTCAATGCTCTTCCTCCTTTTAGTATATTAGAATTAATAACAATAGTAGTAATAGTAGTAGTACATGTTAATTTGTGGATAAGTCATTTTTTGATTGAAATCAGATAAAAAACTCAATCTAATAACATGTGGATAAAATTAAAAATTATTATAAGATATCAACATGTTATTTCTTTAAATCTTCTATTATATGTTCTATTTTTATCTTTAAGCTCATATCGTTTTTCATGTCATTTGTTATTTTATCATAGGCATGTATTACTGTTGTGTGATCCCTACCGCCAAATTCATCACCTATTTTAGGCAGAGACAAATCTGTAAGTTCTCTGGTTAAGTACATAGCTACTTGTCTAGGGAATGCTATCTCTCTAGTTCTTTTTTTTGAATCAAAGTCATCAATTTTAATATTGAATTCTTTTGATACTATGTCTTTGATTAAATCGACTGTTATCTCTTTCTTTTTATTTGTATTCACGAGATCTTTAAGAGCTTCTTCTGCTAATTCTTCTGTTATTGCCCTATTTGTCAATGAAGAATAAGCCACTATTTTTATGAGTGCTCCTTCTAGCTCCCTTATATTTGATTGAATGTTGTTTGCAATTAAATGAAAAACTTCATCGGGTATTGTCAGATTTTCAATATTTGCTTTCTTTTTTAATATAGCAATTCGCGTTTCAAAATCTGGAGGTTGTATATCTGTTATTAAACCCCACTCAAATCTTGATCTAAGTCTATCTTCTAATGTTGGTATTTCTTTCGGAGGACGGTCGCTTGAAATTATGATTTGTTTATTTGCTTCATGCAGAGCATTAAAAGTATGGAAGAATTCTTCTTGTGTCCCTTCTTTTCCAGCTATAAATTGAATGTCGTCTACTAAAAGCACATCTACATTTCGATATTTGTTTCTGAATTCTTCGTTTCTATATTCTCTTATAGAGTTTATTAGTTCATTTGTAAATTTTTCGCTTGATACATATACTACTTTAGCTTTTGGATTTTGAGTTAAAATATAATGCCCTATTGCATGCATCAAATGCGTTTTCCCTAGACCAACTCCTCCATATATAAATAGAGGATTGTATGCTTGTGCAGGTGCTTCCGCTACTGCTAGCGACGCAGCATGAGCAAATTCATTGCTCTTTCCTGTCACAAAAGTAGAAAAGGTATATTTAGGATTTAATTGATTTCTATATTCAGATTCAATTTCCTTTTTTTCCTTTGGTGAAACTTTTATGTTGTTTAACTCTTCTCCAGGCACTATAAAATTAATTTTATAATCTTTTTTGCTCACTTCTTTAATGGCATTTTTAATTAAATTTAAGTACCTTCCTTCCAATATTCCTTTAGTGAAATCATTGGGAGCAGCTAAAATTATTTCATCATCACTAATGGAAACAGGAGTTATTGTTTTAAGCCAAGTATTGAAGCTGACTTCTGTCAGTTCTACTTTTATTAAATTCAACACCTCTTCCCAAAGTTCATTTAATGATAAACTCATTAATATAACCTCCTATATTTTCATGTATCCACAGATCATTTGAAAATAATGTTTTATGTGGATAATGTTGATAAAAACATCAACTTTTTGTGGATAAACATCAATTTATGAATAAAAATTATATTATCCACATAATTAACAAAGAATATCTGTGGATAATATTGGTTTAAAAGTTAAAGATTTGAAATAAAAATTCGATAAATTATTTAAAGTTATGCACAAACTATCCACAAAATGTGCATAACTTTAAATAATCCACAAATAAATAAAATTATTAACACTGTATATATGATATCAAAAAAAAAGAGCACATTCAATAAAATTATCCACAGGATGTTTAAAATTATCTACAGCATTGTGGATTATTAAATTTCAATAAATAGTTATTTTTTAGATTATAAGGTGTATAATAGTTTTAGCTTAAGATAAATTATATTTCTTGACATGCCCATACCTTATACATATAATTTAAGGTAGTGTTTTATGCTATGAAATAGGTAGTGTAATTTAATATACTTGTTATAGTTCATAAAGGAGGTGTTTTATTTGAAAAGAACGTATCAACCTAAGAAAAGACAAAGAAGCAAAGAACATGGTTTTAGAAAGAGAATGAAGACCAGATCAGGTAGAGCAGTATTAAAAGCTAGACGAAACAAAGGAAGAAAGGTGCTTTCCGCTTAGGCCGCTAATTAGTGGCCTTTTATTAAAGGCCAAAGGTGGTTTATTTTTATGGAGAAGAAACACAGAATAAGAAAAAGTACAGAATTTAAAAGGGCTTATGTAAAAGGCAAAAACTACTGGAATAGAAATTTTACATTGTATATAAAGAAAAATGATTTAAATTACACGCGATTTGGAATAGTAGTAACTAAAAAACTCGGGAAAGCAGTAGTTAGAAATAAAATTAAGCGAAAAATAAGAGAGATAAACAGAAGCCTTTTACCCTTTTTGAAAGAAGGGTATGATATCGTTTTAATACCCAAGAAAAATACTGTGGACTTATCTTATGAAGAGCTAAAAAAATCGGTGGAGCACATTTACAATTTAGCAGGTATATTAAAAAGGTGATTTTGTGAAAAAAATGATGATTTACCTTATAAAATTCTACCAAAACTATATATCTAAATATATATTAGTTGGCAGACACTGCAGGTTTTATCCTACTTGTTCAGAGTATTCGCTTTTGGCTTATCAAAAGTACGGCTTTTTTAAAGCAAGTTATCTTAGTATAAGAAGAATACTAAAATGCAATCCATTTCATGAAGGAGGATATGACCCGCTTAAATGAACAGGGGGTTTATTGAATAAATGATTAATTTTCTTGGAAAAATTATGGGTTCTATTCTGAGATATGTATATATGTTTGTAAGTAGCGTATTGCCTAGCGAGCCATCAGTTATATCGTATTACGCAATTGCTATCATAATAACTTCTATCATATTTAAACTTATACTATTGCCTATAAGTCTTAATCAAGTTAAGTCTAGTAGGAAGATGAGCGAATTACAACCATTGATAAAAGATATTCAAACAAAGTACAAGAATGACCCAAAAACAATGCAGGTAAAAATGCAGGAACTATATAAAGAGCATAAATACAATCCAGCTTCTGGGTGTTTAGTTTTAATTATTCAGATGCCTATAATTTTAGCGTTTTTTGCAGTGTTTAGAGATCCAGCTACATATGCTTTTACTGATGCTGAAATGTATGCTAATATGGCAAAAAACTTTTTGTGGATAAGTAATTTAGATTTAAATGATCCGTATTTATGGGGATTGCCTCTATTGGCAGGTATAACGACATATATACAAAGTATCACTATGATGTCAGCTAATCCAAATGCAGACCCTTCTACTCAATCTACACAAAAGATAATGAATATTGTACTTCCATTTATGATATTCTTTGCTGCACAAGGTTTTGCAGCTGGACTTGCACTTTACTGGGTAATAAGCAATATATTTAGCATCATTCAACAACTTATAGTCAACAGATCTGTTAAAAAAGCAGGGGGGCAAAATAAATGAGATTTGTTATAAAGACATCTAAAACCGTAGAAGATGCCCTTAAAGAAGCACTTATTGAGTTAGATGCGACAAAAGATGAGGTCGAAGTCGAGATACTTGAGGAGCCAACGAAGGGTTTATTCGGAATTATTGGTGGAAAAGAAGCAAAAATCAAAGTGACTAAAAAAGATGATCCTAAGGAAATAGCCCACAATTTTATTGACAATCTCTTAAATAAGATGGGGCTTGTTGCAAACTGTGATGTGACGTTAGATGGAGATATTATAAAAGTAGATATTGTCGACATATCTGAAAATGACATTGGAGTTTTAATCGGCAAAAGAGGCAGTGGACTTGATGCTATCCAATACCTTCTTAATTTAGTAGTTAATAAGAATGGGGATAATTTTTATAAGACTATTGTAGATGCAAATAATTATCGAAAGAAAAGGGAAGAAACATTAGTAAATCTCGCAAATAAAATGGCAAAGAAAGCGTTGATTTATAAAAAGCCAATAAAGCTTGAACCGATGAATCCTTATGAAAGAAGGATAATTCATGCAACTCTTCAAAATTTTGATGGAGTTACTACTTATTCAGAGGGTAGTGAGCCTTACAGGCGAGTTGTCATAACTTATAAAAAATAAAGTCCAATTGGACTTTATTTTTTTACTTTAATCTATAAAAAATGTATAATGATAACAATAAAATAAGTGTATAAATTTTGAGGTGATTTTATGGATCAAACAATTGCTGCAATATCAACAGCAGTTGGAGAAGCAGGAATAGGCATCGTGAGAATGAGTGGCAAAGATGCTATATATATAGGAAAAGAAATTTTTAAGAGCACAAAGGATAATTTCGAATTTGAAAATAAAAAACTTCATTATGGACATATCATAGACGATGGAAAAGTTTTAGACGAGGTTCTAATAGCGTTTATGAAAGCTCCAAACACATATACAAGAGAAGATATGGTTGAGATTTATTCTCATGGAGGAATAATTCCAGTAAAGAAAATACTTGAGCTTTGCTTAAAAAAGGGTGCAAGGCTTGCTGAAAGAGGAGAATTTACAAAGAGAGCTTTTTTAAATGGAAGATTGGATTTAACTCAAGCAGAGGCGGTCATAGACATCATAAAAGCTAAATCCGAAAAGAGCTATGAGGTTTCATTAAGACAACTTGAGGGAAGTATAACTAATGAAGTTTTAGAAATACAAGATATATTGATGAGAATGATGGCATTCATAGAGGCAAATATTGATTTTCCTGAAGATGAAGTTGAAGAAATATCTCATAAGACATTGTTAGAAGATGCAAAAAAAGTTGAAGCGAGAATAAAAAAGCTCATAGATAGCTTTGACAGGGTAAAAATCTTGAGAGATGGTTTAAATACAGTGATATTAGGTAAACCAAATGTAGGCAAATCATCTTTATTGAATGCTATATTAAAGGAAAACAGGGCAATAGTGACAGATATTCCAGGTACTACAAGAGATATTATAGAAGAGTATATAAATATTGATGGAATTCCGCTAAAGCTTATAGATACTGCAGGGATTAGGGAAACCGAAGACTATGTTGAAAAAATAGGCGTACTCAAGACAAAGGAAACTATAAACAAAGCAGATTTAGTAATAGCTCTATTTGACGTGTCATCTGATATCACAGAAGAAGACAAGAGAATAATGGAATTGGTTAAAGATAAAAAGACCATAATCATGTTAAATAAAACTGACTTGGAAAAAAAGATTGATGAAAGTTATTTCATTGATAATTTCCCAAACGCACGAATGATCAATTCTTCAATTACCACTGGAATAGGCATAGATGAACTGATAGATACCATAAAAGACATGTTCTATAAAGAGGATATAAAGGTTGAATCTGATGTTGTTTTAACAAATATAAGACATAAGGATATGCTATTGAGAGCTTATGACAGAATATTAGAGTTAGAGGATGAGATAGCTCTAAATGAGCCAATAGATTGTTTGGAAGTTGACATAAAAGATGCATGGGAGAGTTTAGGTCAAATCACTGGACAGTCAATCACTGAAGATATCTTAGACAAGATTTTTAGAGAATTTTGTATAGGAAAGTAAAGGTTGGGATAATATGCAAGAAGATATTAGATATAATGCAGGGGAATATGATTGTGTTGTCGTTGGAGCAGGACATGCAGGAGTTGAAGCTGCTTTAGCTTGTGCTAGAATGGGTCTTAAGACACTTATACTGACTATTAGCTTAGATGCTATTTCCGCATTATCATGCAATCCAAATATAGGAGGAACCGGGAAAGGGCACTTAGTGAGAGAAATAGATGCTCTAGGCGGTGAAATGGCTTTAAATATAGACAAATCGTTTATTCAAAGTAGAATGCTAAATCTTTCAAAGGGTCCTGCTGTACATTCATTGAGAGTTCAAGCAGACAAGAAAAAGTATCATACCGAGATGAAGAAAACCCTTGAAAATGAGCCGAATTTGACGTTAAGGCAGGCAGAGGTAGTAGATTTAATCATTGAAAACAAAGAAATAAGAGGCGTAGTGACGAGAACTGGAGCAGTTTATTATTCAAAGGCATGCGTAATAGCAACAGGCACATATTTAGGTGGAAGGGTATATATAGGAGAAGTTAATTTTGAATCTGGCCCGGATGGGAGATTTCCTTCAATAATACTTTCAAAGGCGATGAAAGAAAAGGGATTTTTCTTAAGGAGAATGAAGACGGGAACACCAGCGAGAGTTGCGAAAGACAGCATAGACTTTAGTGTAATGGAAGAACAGCCTGGAGACGAGGAGATCATTCCATTTAGCTTTATGAATATGGGAAAAGACTTTAACATAAAGCAAGTCTCCTGCTATTTAACTTATACTACTGAGAAAGCGCATGAAATAATAAGACAGAACTTAGATAGGTCACCTATGTTTTCAGGGCTTATTGAAGGAGTAGGGCCAAGGTATTGCCCATCAATAGAAGATAAAGTAGTGAGATTTCCTGATAAAGAAAAACACCAAGTTTTTATAGAGCCAGAAGGACTTGATACCAAGGAAATGTATGTTCAAGGCGTGAGCTCTTCACTTCCTGAAGAAGTGCAAATTGAAGTTTATAGAAACATAAAGGGACTTGAAAAAGTTGAATTTATGAGGACCGCTTATGCAATTGAATACGATGCGATAGATTCAACAATGTTAAAGAGAACTTTAGAGCATAAAGAAATTAAAAATTTATTTTTTGCAGGTCAAATAAATGGCTCAAGTGGATATGAGGAAGCTGCAGCACAAGGACTTATGGCAGGGATAAACGCAAGTTTAAATGTATTGGGTAGAGAACCCTTTATTTTAGATAGATCAGAGGCTTATATAGGTGTGTTAATAGATGACTTGGTTACCAAAGGCACAAATGAGCCTTATAGAATGATGACATCAAGAGCGGAATATAGACTAACTCTAAGACAAGACAACGCGGATTTGAGGTTGACAAAAAAAGGCTATGAAATAGGTTTAGTTTCTAAAGAAAGGTATGAGAAAACTTTAGAAAAAGAGAGACTTGTCAATGAAGAACTGGATAGGTTGAAAAAGGTCATTGTGACACCTACAAAAGAAGTTAATGAATTTTTATATAAACTCACAAATAACACCATAAAGACAGGTGTGAGTTTATATGACCTCTTAAAGAGGCCGGAACTAACTTATGATGCATTAAAAGAGTTAGATCCAAATAGACCAGATTTGCCTAAAGAAATCAGAATTCAAGTTGAAATTGAGATAAAATACGAAGGCTATATTAAAAAGCAAATGTCACAGATTGAGCAATTCAAAAGAATGGAAAACAAGGCAATTCCTGAAGATATAGACTATAAACAAGTAAAAAGCCTAAGTACAGAAGCACTGCAAAAGTTAGAAAAGATACGACCAGAGTCAATCGGGCAAGCATCAAGAATTTCTGGAGTATCACCTGCTGATATAAATGTCTTATTAATTCATTTAGAACAGCTTAAAAGGAGGGGTACGAGTGACAAATAATGTTTTTAACGATGCCCTGAAAGAACTAGAAATAAATTTGGACAGCGAAACTTTGCAAAAGTATGAAATATACAAAGATTTGTTAGTTGAGTGGAATAAGAAGTTTAACATTACTACAATCACTGAAGAAGATGAGATATATATAAAACATTTTTGTGACAGCTTGAGTTTGGTTAACACAAAATTATTTGATGGTAAAAAAAGAGTAATAGATGTCGGAACTGGCGGCGGATTTCCTGGTCTTGTGTTAAAGATATACAATGAAGAGCTGGATATGACTTTAATGGATAGCCTGAATAAGAGAATAATATTTTTAAATGAAGTTATAAATAAGCTTAATTTATCCAATGTAGAAACAATACACGCTAGAGCAGAAGAGCTTGGCATATTAAACGAGCATAGAGAAAAATATGATATTGCTGTGTCTAGAGCAGTAGCGAGTTTAAATACACTTACTGAGTACTGCATGCCATTTGTAAAAGTTGGTGGCCACTTTATAGCAATGAAAGGGCCTGATGTCAAAGGAGAAGTAGAAGCATCTAAAAATGCTATAAAATTATTAGGCGGTGAACTTGAAAGTATAAATGAAGTAAAACTGCCGCTTTTAGATATAACTCACACATTAGTTATAGTAAAAAAAGTTAAAGAAACACCTAAGAAATACCCTAGACAACAAGGGAAACCAAAGAAAAATCCTTTGTAAGAATAATAAACAAAAATGTTCCACGTGGAACATTTTTGTTTATTTATTTTTTTTGTATGATATCATATAAGTAAATAGAATTTGAGGTGAGTCCTTATGAGTAAAACAATCGCCATATTTAATCAAAAAGGTGGAGTTGGCAAGACCACAACTAGCATTAATCTGTCAGCTGGTCTGGGAAAACTCGGGAAGAAAGTGCTATTGATAGATTTAGATCCCCAAGGAAATTCTTCAAGCGGTTTAGGTATAGATAAAGACAACATAGATGTTCAAATTTATGACTGCCTGACAGGTAAAGTGAGCATAGCGGAGGCAGTAAAATCTACATCTGCAGAAAATGTAAGTATCATACCTTCTAATAGCGAACTTGCAGGTGTGGAAATAGAATTGGCTAGAGTCGACAATTGGGAAAATGCATTAAAAAATGTTTTGGAAAATATAAAGGAAGAGTTTGATTTTTGCTTCATTGATTGTCCACCTTCATTAGGCATATTGAGCGTAATTGGTCTTATAGCAGCTGACAGTGTAATCATACCGATTCAATGCGAGTATTATGCACTCGAGGGAGTTAGTCAGCTTTTCAAGACCATAGAGTTAGTGAAAAAAAATCAAAATCCAAATCTTGAATTAGAAGGGGTAGTTTTAAACATGTTTGACGGCAGAACAAATCTTTCAATTCAAGTAGTAGAAGAAGTCAAGAAATTTTTCAAGGGAAAAGTATTCACGAGTATCATACCGAGGAATGTAAGGCTTGCAGAATCGCCATCATATGGGATGAGTGTTCATGACTATGATTCTAAGTCAAAAGGAGCTGAATCTTATTTAGAGTTGGCAAACGAATTTCTCGATAATCAAGATGATAAATAGAGGTGATGATTATGGCTCAAAAAAGGACTGGACTTGGAAAAGGGCTTTCTGCACTTATACAAGACAAAGAAAGCGTGGAGGATTTAATCAATGATCTAGGCAGAAATGACACTAAAGTTCTAGAGCTCGATATTGACAAGATACGGCCAAAAGAGGATCAACCGAGGAAGAGCTTTGATAAAGAGAGCTTGGAGAGTTTAGCAAAATCGATTCAAGAAAATGGCGTGCTTCAACCTTTGCTGGTTACTAAAAAAAATGAATACTATGAGATTGTAGCTGGAGAAAGAAGATACCGCGCATCAAAGATAGCTAATTTAAAAAAGATACCGTGCATTGTAAAGGAAATAGACGAAATTACAGCTTCAAAAATAGCCCTAATTGAGAACATACAAAGGGAGGATCTAAATCCTATAGAAGAAGCTTACGGGTATAAAAAGATAATTGATGAGTACAATTTAACTCAAGAAGAGTTGGCTAAGGCTATCGGCAAGAGTAGGTCATATGTGGCGAACATTCTAAGACTTTTAAATCTAGACGATAGGGTAGTGGAATTTATAAAAAATGGCGATTTGTCTACAGGACATGGGAAAGTGCTATTGGGGATAAAAGACAAAGAATCTCAATACAAAAAAGCTCTAAAGATCATAAAGACGAATTCATCTGTAAGAGATGCAGAGGAACTACTGGATAAGAAAAAGAAGAAAAATCCAAGAAACAAAGTCAAAGACATTTATATAAGAGATGTCGAAGAGAAACTCATAACAAATTTAGGTACTAAAGTAACTATCAACAAGACAAAAGAAAAAGGTACAATCGAGATTGAATTTTACAATGAAGATGACTTGGATAGGCTTGTAGACTTGCTTACAAGATAATGTTCCACGTGGAACATTTTAAGGGGTGATTATATGGAATTAAATATATTTCAAGTTGATGCTTTTACCGACAAAGCTTTTGGAGGAAATCCTGCCGGTATAGTAATAACTAACAATAAATTGTCAGATAGGACAATGCAACAAATTGCTAAAGAAATGAATCTATCAGAAACTGCTTTTATTACCGAACTTGAAAAAGAAAGATACAAAGCTAGATATTTTACTCCAGAATGTGAAGTAGATCTTTGTGGTCACGCCACAATAGGAGCAGTGTTTCTATTAGCAGACGAGGGGTACATTACAAGTATAAATGAAGGCAACAAGTCAATTAGCTTAAATACAAATGTAGGAGATATACTGGTCGATGTTAAATACAATAATTACAAGCCGGTTTCAGTTCTAATGGACCAGGCAAAACCACAGAGCTACGGGGCTTTAAATGACATATCAAAGCTTTCTGAAATTTTAAATATAGATCAAACAGATATAGGAATTGAGGGTGAAGCGATTTATCCAGAGATTGTTTCAACAGGGTTGAAAGACATAATTTGCCCTATAAAAAGCAAGTCAATATTAGACAACATGAAAGTAGATTTACTAAAATTAAAAGATTATTCGATAGAATTGGGCGTAGTAGGATTACACGCATTTGCTTTGGATGAAAAGGATAAGGAATACGCATATGCTCGAAATTTCGGCCCTGCGGTAGGCATTGACGAAGAAGCTGCTACAGGTACTTCTAATGGAGCGTTGATATATTATTTAAAGAAAAATGGAGTATTAAAAAACGACAGTCTAAATGTAAGCCAAGGGTATATTTTAGATAGGCCAAGCACAATAAAATGTTTTATTTATGAAAGCAGTGATGGATTAAGAGTAAAAGTTGGTGGAAGTGCTGTAAAAATAATAGAGGGAATTATTAAATTTTAATATGGAGGGATAATATGTTAGTTGAAAAAAGCATAAGAGAATTTGTCTATGAAGTAAAGAGCGACAATCCAACTCCAGGAGGTGGAAGTGTTTCAGCGCTTGCAGGTAGTTTAGGTGCAGCTTTGACAAATATGGTGGGCAATCTCACAATAGGAAAAAATAAATATGAGGAGATACCAGAAGAAAAAAGAGCATTGCTCGAAGAAAACCAAGAGAAACTAAACTTTATAATAGACGATTTACTTTCAATAATTGATGAGGATTCAACTGCATTTGATGATGTCATGAAAGCATTTAAACTTCCAAAATCAACCGATGAAGAGAAAAAAATCAGATCAGAGAAAATACAATTGGGCTACAAGAAAGCTCTAGAAGTGCCATTAAAATGCGCTCAAAAATGTTTGGAAACTTTAAATTTACAAAAAGTCTTTGCAGAATACGGAAATGTGAACGCAATAACAGATGTGGGAGTTGGAACTTTGCTCGCATATTCAGGTTTAGAAGGTGCACTATTCAATGTGACAATAAATCTAAAAAGCATAAAAGACGAGGAATATAGAGAAAAGATAGAAAGAGCAGTTAAAGAGAGTCTAGAGAAAGGGAAAGCAATCAAAGAAGAGATTCTGGAAATTGTTTATAAGAGATTAGGTTAATTGACTGCCTCTAGTCGAAGAATTTCGATTAGAGGTAGTTTTATGTTGTTTATAGGCTCAAAGGGTGTTAGAATAAAATAAAGATATTTTCTCATAGGAGTGAAGAAAATGTATTATTTTGATAATGCAGCAACCACTTTTCCAAAGCCAGAAACAGTTTACGACAAAGTTTATGAGGCTATGAAAGAATACGGAGCAAATCCGGGAAGATCAGGTCATAAAATGGCACTTAAAGCAAACAGGGAAGTTTATGATACAAGGGTTTTGTTATCCAAGTTTTTTAATATAAAGGATGCTTTTAATTTAATTTTTACATTCAATTGTACAACTGCATTGAACATGGCTATAAGAGGCACATTAAAAGAAGGAGATCATGTAATAACCACATCGATGGAGCATAATTCAGTACTTCGCCCAGTAAAACACTTAGAGTCTCTCGGTGTAGAAAACACAATTGTGTACGCAGATGAAGATGGATACATAACAAAAGAAAGCATTGAAAAAGCAATAAGAACAAATACTAAAATGATTGCAATGACACATGTTTCAAATCTGACAGGCACTGTAATGCCTATTGAAGAAATAGGCAAATTAGCTAAAGCTAAAGGCATACTGTTTTTAGTAGATGCAAGCCAGTCTGCTGGTGTAATTCCAATAGATGTAGATAAAATGAATATAGATTTTTTAGCATTTCCAGGGCATAAGGGGCTACTTGGGCCACAAGGAACTGGGGGGTTGTTCGTAAGAGATGGCCTAAATACTGACACAATAATTCAAGGCGGCACAGGGAGTGAATCCTATTCAATTTACCAGCCAGAGATAATGCCGGACAAATTTGAAAGCGGCACTTTGAATATGCCGGGAATCGTAGGGCTGAAAGAAGGATTAAATTATATATTGGAAACTGGCATAGAGAACATTAGAAGAAAGGAAGAAAAACTTTCTTGTTATTTCATTGAGGAATTGAGAAAGATTGAAGGGGTTAGAATATATGGGCCTGCCGATGCAGTACAAAGGGCAGCTGTCATTCCGATAAATATATTAGACATTGATTCATCGGAAGTTTCCTATATTCTAGACGATAGATATGACATATGTGTGAGACCAGGCCTTCACTGCGCTCCACTTGCTCATGAGAGTATTGGCACATTGGAGCAAGGGGCAGTGAGATTTAGTTTTGGCCCTTTTAATACTGAAGAAGAAGTAGAATATAGTATAAGAGCAATATACGAAATTACTAAACAAATCTAAGGGTGATAAGATGGAAGAATTTTTAAAGTTGATCGAGAGCAATACAACATATATATTATTAGGCATTGGGTTTTTTACATTGGTATTATTTGTAATTGTGTTAGTGCAAAATAATAGGATTAAAAAAGAGAGAGAGAAGTACCAAGCGCTTACAAGAGGCTTAAAAGGAGTAAACTTTGAAGAGCTTTTCATTCATGTCAATTCAGATATAAATGACATAAATTCAAGTTTAAAGAGACTAGAAGACAACCTGCACTCGGTTGAAACAAATCTCACATTTGCGCTTCAAAAGATAGGGTTCTTAAGATATAATGCTTTTGCAGACATGGGAAGTGAATTGAGTTTTTCAATAGCATTATTAGATAAATACAACAATGGATTTGTATTGACTAGCATATATGGGAGAGAGAAGTCAGTAAGTTTTGCAAAACCTGTAAAAAATGGGGAATCAAATGTTCCGCTATCTCCAGAAGAGATGATAGCGATAGACAGAGCTATAAGAGGAGAGAAAGAGATTGGTTTTAAATAGTCAGCAGATAAAGAAAGAAAAATATTTTTTCATTGTAAACCCAGTATCAGGAGACGGAACAGCTATCTCTGAATTGGAGTCTATTGAAAAATACTGTATTAAAAAAGGGATAGATTATAAAATAGAATGCACTAAAGCCATCGACGATCCAGAGAAGTTAATTGAAGAAAACCCGAACTATGACGTCTATGTAGCAGTTGGTGGAGACGGAACGATAAATGAAGTGGCGACAGGGATACTAAAAAATGGTCATGGAATACTTGGAATTATTCCGAGAGGAATTGGTAATGATCTTAGCAAAGTGCTAGAAATTCCATTTGAATTGGAAAAATGTTTAGATATAATAACATCTGAGAACTATAAACTGATTGATATTGGATTAGCTGATGACAGATACTTTTTAAATGTGGCAAGTGTTGGGTTAGATGCAGAGGTAGTAAATCAAACAGAAAAGATAAAAGATCATGTTAAAGGCAAGAAAGCATATATACTTGGAGTATTTTTTGCACTAGTAAAGTATAGGAGCGTAAAATCATTCATTGACATAAATAACACACTTTACCAAAATTCATTGATGCTTCTAGCTGTAGGGAATGGACAATACTACGGTGGGGGCATGAAAATACTTCCGAACGCTTCATTAAATGACAATTTACTGAGCTATTGCATGGTTAAAGACATATCAAAGTTTAGAGTATTGACATTATTTCCCACAATATTCAGCGGAAAACACTTGAAATACAAAAGATATGTGTTAGAGGGAAAGACTGACAAAATTGATGTTAATTTTGAAAAAAACATTATATTAAATCTTGACGGGAAACTTATTCACCAACAAAAAAAGAATAGCACATTCAAAATGCACTCTGAAAAGTTGAAAATAAAATATTAAGTTTTTGTAATATTTATCTGTAATTATAGTACCATTTATTTACAGCAATGTAGCCATTAATATAACTAGTTTAGAAGATAAACTATCGGTTATTTTTTGGTTTACATTTTTTTTATGACATTTTTTGAAAAGTTGTCAATAAAAGTTCATATTGGTATAATGAACTAGTAATTGTTACAAAAGAGTTACAAAAAAATTTACATTAGGTGTCCAATGGAGGTAGAGATGGAAAAGGAGTCGATTAAATCCTATTGGAATAGACTTAAAGCTAAAGTAATAGAATTAAAAAATGACAATAAAAATTTTAACAAAATCATGATTTCTATTGGAGCTGTCGCTATAGCTTTCGCTAGTTTTGCAATAGTTGACAATGTTACAAAAGCTTATTCTGTTTCAATCGGAGACAATGTAGTGGGGGTAGTAAGAGAAAAGGAAGAAGCACTAACCGCTTATGATGAAGTAAAAAAAGAATTAGAAGATACATATGACGCAAAAATTGAGCTTGATGATGAAATTACTTTCAAAAAAACCAATGTGTTTGGAGACAAAGATACAGATAAAGAAACTTTAGAGAAAAACATAAAGAAACAGATAAATTTTAAAGTCGATGGATACGCATTAGTTATTGAGGGAGAAACAATAGGAGTCTTTAAGGATAGCGCAGAGATTGAGAATATTTTAGAAGCAATCAAAAAACCATATACTGATACAAAAGATCGAAAAAGCACATTGAAAGAAGTTAAGTTTTTAGAGAATATAGACATTCAAAAGGTAAAAGCAAATATATCTGATATCTCCGATACAGAGGAAATACTACAAAAAATAAAAGATGGAAAAGAAGCAAAGAAAACCCATACTGTTGAAATAGGCGAAAGCTTATGGACCATATCGATGATGTATGATACAGATGTTGAAAAGCTAATAGCAGCTAATCCAGATGTAGTTCCAGAAGATTTAAAACCGGGCGATGAAGTTAATTTAATTGTTCCCCAACCTCTTTTGACTGTAGTTACTGTTGAAGAAGTAGAGTATACTAAAGAATTGGATTATGAAGTGACTGTAAAAGAAGACGAATCAATGTATAACACTCAAAAGAAAATAATAACAAAAGGTACTAAAGGTGAAGCAGAGGTTACTGCGAATGAGATTAGGCATAACGGAGTATTAGTTGAAAAGAAAGTCGTCAATGAAGTGGTAGTCACAAAGCCAAGGACAGAAGTAGTAGCTAAAGGAACCAAAGAACCACCAAAGACTATGGCAACTGGGACTTTTATGATGCCAACTAGAGGAAGGCTTTCATCTCCTTATGGCAACAGAGGCGCTAGAATGCACTTGGGAGTTGATATTGCAAACAGTGTGGGCACAAGTATTTATGCAGCTGATGGCGGAAAAGTCGTATTTACAGGATATCAAGGAAGTTATGGCTACATGATAGAGATAGACCATGAAAATGGGTATACTACTAGATATGCTCATTTAAGTAAAATACTAGTAAGTTCTGGTACAAGAGTATATAAAGGTCAATTAATAGGTAAAATGGGTTCCACAGGAAATTCTACAGGACCACACCTTCATTTTGAAGTATTGAAAAATGGAGTAAATAAAAATCCTGCTTCATATATATATTAGTTATCAATGATAGGTATTTATAT
>NZ_JCANTN010000027.1:0-25180 GCF_059568515.1 Soehngenia saccharolytica DSM 12858
AATTTGAACCCCAATTATCTACCTTATCAATAATTATTTCTTCAAAATCATCTATTTTACTTTTTATTTCCCTTGGTTTTCTTACATCAGATCCTGCACTATTGATATATCTTTCAACTGTACGAGGATCACAATTAAATCTTCGTGCTAGTTCACTTTTATTCAATAATTTTACATCCTCCTTTATCAACTTAATTTGATTCAATACATCTTTTCGCATAATATCTCTCCTGTCAGTTAAGCTTTTTAGAAATATTATACAAGAAAAAATGTATAAATTTGTGCATTTTGAGATTCTAATTTTTCTACATTATCAGTTTATCATTTACAAAAAATACACTTTGTTTATATTATATGATACATAATTGATGATTATATTGATTTTGTTAGTCACAAATGAATAATCAAAATTAATTATAAAAAATAAGCAATGTTTAAAAACGGAGTTGTATAATTTTTAAAATTATTTTTAAAGATTATCGCAAAATAATATAATCAATAATAACATCATTATTGGGAAATCTCATGAAAAATAACTGTATTAGGATTGTAAAATATTAACTTTTATATTATAATTATATTAGTCACAAAATAGTTATTTTGTGACTAATATATAGCTAAAAGGGGTAACTTTAATGCAAAATCCTATTATTTTAGACGATTACTTAGATTATATGGAAACTATAAAGGGTACTTCACCTAATACGACAAAAGAATACTACTATGATCTAAAAACTTTTTTTAAGTTTTTAAAAATTAGATATGGACTAGTAGAAGAAAATATTGGTTTTGAAGATATAGATATCAGCGATATAGATATAAATATTATAAGAAAAGTTAATATCCAGGATCTTTATTCTTTCATGTCATTTTTAGATAAGAAAAAAAATGATGGGAATTCAACAAGATCACGAAAAGTGGCATCTCTTCGATCTTTCTTTAAATATTTGACGGATAGAGTTAACCTACTTGAAAAAAATCCAGCAGCTCAATTAGAATTCCCTAAAATCGAATCACGTCATCCAACTTATTTAACATTAGATCAATCATTAAATTTATTAGAAACAGTTTCTAAAAATAGCAATGAATATTTTCGGAAAAGAGATTATTGTATAATAACTTTGTTTTTAAATTGCGGTCTAAGACTCTCTGAATTATCGAGCATCGATGTAGATAGTTTCAATGGAAGCGATACTTTAACTGTTATAGGAAAAGGAAACAAAGAAAGAACTGTTTTTCTCAATGAATCCTGTGTTGTATCTATTAGAGATTATCTTCAAATAAGGCCAGTTGTAGCTAATGAAAAAGCTTTATTTTTAAGTAAACGAAAACAAAGAATGAGCAATCGAGCAATCCAACACATGATTGACAAATATTTAGATAAGTCTGGTTTAGACACTTCAATTTACTCTACTCATAAATTAAGACATACGGCTGCTACTCTAATGTATAAATATGGTAATGTAGATATACGTGCTTTGCAAGAAATATTAGGGCATGAATCTGTATCAACTACACAGATCTATACACATATTGACAATGAAAGACTTAGAAAAGCTGTGAACAGCAACCCTCTGAGTAAAATTTCTGTTGAAGATGTTTCAAAATTAAATAACAACGTAGTTCATAGCCAGAATGATGACAATTATGATGATGATTATAATGATGAAATTCATAGCGATACGAAAGAAAATAATAAATAATTTAAATTGCCTATACTATCCTACATTGTTATAGTGTAGGCAATTTAAGAGTATCTCCTTCGTAAATGATATTATCTTCCAACGAATTATAATATTTAACTTGGTATATCAAATGCCTAGGATCATATTTATCAGAATAGTGATTACTAACAATGCTCCAAAGCGTATCTCCTTTTTTCACAACGTAATATTCAAACTGTTTGTCCTCTCCTTGCCCATATGATTTGTTTAAATTTAAAAAACTACCAATAATAATACTCAAAATAATAATTAATAATGTTGTAAACAAGAAAAACCTTCTTGGATTATAAATGATAATTCTTTTAGCTTTCATTCAATCATCTCCTATTGTTTTGTACATATGTTCGATAGTTAAATTATATCAAACATATGTTCAATGTCAATAGTTTTTAAAAAAATATCGAACTTTTGTTTGATTATGATTCCCATATATGCTATAATGGTCATAAGTTAAGCAAATATGCTCGTCTAAGAATTTATTGAGGTGATTAAATGTACGAAGATTTAACAAAAATACAAATTGAAATACTATCATATATAATTAAATTTACTTCTGAGCAAGGATACCCTCCTTCAGTAAGAGAAATTGGCAAAGGAGTTAATTTGCAATCCACATCATCTGTTCATAACAATTTAATTGCACTCGAAAAAAAAGGTTATATCAGAAGAGCATCCGATAAACCTAGAGCAATCGAAATATTGAACGTAAATGATAGTTTATATCCAAAAAAGGCTACTGTTGATATACCTATATTAGGAAAAGTTACAGCTGGAGAACCAATATTGGCCGTTGAAAATATTGAAGATACTTTCCCACTTCCAGTTGAAGCTGTAGAAGGACATGATGTGTTTTTCTTGAAAGTAAAAGGAGAAAGTATGATTGATGCAGGAATTTTAGATGGCGACTTAGTGTTAGTAAGTTCTCAATCATATGCGGAGAATGGCGATATAGTTGTTGCTTTGCTTGGTGAAGAAGCTACAGTTAAAAGATTTTTCAAGGAAAAAGACCGCATAAGATTGCAACCAGAAAATCAATTCATGGAACCTATTTACGCTAAAGATGTTAAAATATTAGGTAAGGTAAAAGCTTTATATAGAACATATTAAAAATGAATGGATTTAATAAATGGATTTAAATTTTAAATTTAAATCCATTTATTTTTTAATTCAAGTTTATTAAATTTTTATCTATCAAATTATTTAGAGTTTTCATTACTCCAAGCTTACATTGTTCGTAATTAATTCCACCTTGATAATACACATAATATGGATCCCTCATAGGTGCGTCAGCACTTATTTCTATCGATGATCCTTCGATGAATCCTGCAGATGCCATTATTACTTTATCTTCATACCCTGGCATATCCCAAGCTTCAGGAGTAACATATGAGTCAACAGCACCTGATTGTTGTATTCCTTTACAAAATTCTATCACTTTTACTGGGTCTTCAAATCTAATGGCTTGAACAATGTCGCTACGTTCATCCTCAATTGAAGGTGTGATTTTAAACCCAAGTCTATAATAAGATGCTCCCATTAAGATAGCACCCTTTAAAGCTTCTGCAACAATATTAGGCGCCATGAATAGTCCTTGCAATGTTATTCTATTTGTGCCAAATGTTAATCCACAATCTTTACCTAATCCAGGAGCTGTCAATCTATTAGATATACGATCAATACATTGTTTTTCTCCAGCAATATACCCTCCTGAAACTGCCAAACCTCCACCTGGATTTTTAATCAATGAACCAGCTATTATATCTGCTCCAACTTCAATTGGCTCTTTCATTTGCGTGAACTCTCCATAGCAATTGTCAACAAATAAAATAACGTTGTCGTGCTTTTCCCTTATAATTGAGAAAACTTCTTCCATCTCTTTGATAGAAATTGCATTTCTATCACTATAGCCTGTCGATCTTTGCACTGCAATAATTCTAGTCTTATCATTTATACTATCTAATGTTTTTGTTATATCTATATGTCCTTTTGTTAAATCTACTTGATTATATAATATGCCATTTTCAATTAGATTACCTGGTTCATCTCCTTTAACCCCGATAACTTTTAACATTGTATCATATGGAGAACCAGTAATGTATAAAAGTTCATCTCCAGGTTTCAAAATCCCGCTAAACACTAAACTTATTGCATGGGTTCCTGATGCTATGGAAGGTCTCACCAATGCGCTTTCAGCCTTAAAAACTTCAGCATATATATTTTCAACCTTTTCTCTACTTATATCTCCATACCCATAACCTGTATTCCATCCAAAATCGCTGCTCCCTAATTTCATTTTTTGCATAGCGTATATAACTTTGTACTGATTAAACATCTTAATCTGGTTAATAGTAGAAAACTTAGGTGTTATTTCTTTTTCTACTTCATTTACAAATTCTATTACTTCATTCTTAATTTTAAAATAATTAATTAATTCATCTTGTATTTCTTTTAGCATACTTTCACCCTTTAAGCCGTATTCTTGTATTCTTATATTCTTATATATTCAGAAGGAATAATTGTGGAAATTGCGTGTTTATATACCAATATTTCTTTGCCTTCACTATCAACAACGATTATAAAGTTATCATACCCAACTATCTTACCTTTCATCTTATAACCGTTTATTAAATACACAGTGACTTCACTGTTATTTATCTTTACTTCATTTAAAAAATGATCTTGGATATTAATTTGTTGGTTCATATTAAACTCCTTCCTTATTTAAATTCTTTCTTATATCACTATAAATCCATTCGCAAAGCGTCATAGAATTAGTAAATTCATCTACATCTATCCATTTATAGCGTTCATCTCTCTTAAACCATGTCAATTGCCTTTTGGCATAGTTTCTAGTCCTTTTTTTAATTAATTCTATCGCTTCATCTAAAGTTATAATACCATTAAGGTAATCAGCTATCTCTTTATATCCTATTCCTTGCATTGAATTTAATGTTCTCTTGTAGCCCATTTTAATTAATTCTTCTACTTCCTCAATCAATCCTTCTTTTATCATTCTATCAACTCTTAAATTTATTCTCTCATATAATTTAATCCTATCCATATATAAACAATACATAATTAAATTATATTTTGTAGAAGGTTTTCTGAAATTTTTGTTTTGCTTGCTCATAGGTATTTTAGATACATCATATACTTCTAAAGCTCTAATAATCCTTTTAGTGTCATTTACATTTAATTTCTTTGCAGATTCAAAATCCTTTTCTATTAGCAAATCATATAATGCTTGCTTCCCCTTTTCCAATAAAATCGACTCGTAATGCTCTCTTATTTTTGGGTTTGAAGCAACGTTCGTAAAATCTATATCATAGACTATTGAATTTATATATAAACCCGTTCCTCCCACTAATAATGGTATTTTCCCTCGACTATTTATATCATCTATTATTCCAGTTGCCATTCTTTTGAAATCAGCTACACTAAACTCTTCATTAGGATCTACAATATCTATCATATGATGCTTGATCTTGTCAATATGTTCCTTTTCTACTTTTGCAGTACCTATATTCATATATCTATATATTTGTCTGCTATCTGCAGAAATGATCTCTCCATATACTTTATCAGCTAAGCAAATTGACAAATCAGTTTTACCTACTCCAGTTGGTCCTGTAATTACTATTAAATTATTGTTCATAGATTATCTCCAAATTATATTATTCTCAAGAATTTCTTTTCTAAATCTTTTCGATTAAATTTAATTATGGTTGGCCTACCATGAGGACATGTATATGGGTTATCACATTCACTTAATTGTGTTAATAAAGATTGTATTTCTATTTGCTTTAAATTATCCCCAGCTTTAACCGCTGATGTGCATGCTATCTTCATTATTTTTTCAAGTTCAGTAGTATAAATCCCAACATCATTAACCTCTAAATTATCTAAAATATCTAAAAACAACCTCTCTCCGTTTGGTCTACCAAAAACCAGAGGTATTCCTCTTAATACAATACTTTTATCATCGAATAATTCCACAATAAATCCAGACTTATTAAAAATGTCAATATTAGCTTTTGCTTTTAAGTAATCCGCTGGCGATAAATCAATTATTTGTGGGGTAAGTAATTGTTGAACCACAATTGATTCATCATAGTATTGTTTCATTAATTTTTCATACATAACACGTTCATGAGCTGCATGTTGGTCAATAATAAATATAGTGTCAGATTCATAATCCTCTAAAAAGACATAAGTGTTGAAAGCTATTCCGATAGGTTTTAAATTGTTAAATTTTTTTAATGTATTATTATCATTATCGTAATATTTATCATCCTCTTTTATATTATTAACGGATTTGTTAGAGTTTTCATTAACTTTATCATTATTTTGATATAAACTATTTTTAAAATCAGTTGATGTGTAATCCTTAAAGTCAAATATATTATTTTCTTCTACTCGTTCTGTTTTTGAAATATTTGAATTTAAATCATCGTTGTAATCATGTTTTATTTCCCATATATATGGATATTTCCCAATTTGTTTTTCATTATTGTTCTCAATGCTCGGATGAGGAATATTAACAATTTTATTTGTATTTTTTCTAATTTGATTTGCTATAATTGAATATATTTTATTTTCTTCAATAAATTTTATTTCCTGTTTCGTTGGGTGAATATTTACATCAATTAAAGATGGATCAATATCAATATAGAGTATGAATACTGGATGTTTGTTTATAGGTAACAAAGAACTATATTGATCTTCAATAACCTTTGCTAGCTTATAGTCATATACATACCTATTATTGACAAAGAGGTACTGATAATTTCTATTGCTGCGGAAAATATTATTATTTGAAAAATAACCTCTAAAGCTAAGATTGTCATCTTTAAATTCAATTAAACTGATTCCTTTAGCAATATCTTTACCCAATAATTGATATATAACATTAAGTTCATCAGGTGAACCACTTGTATTTAATACTAATTTACCATCTCGAATTAATTTCATTGATATTCTAGGATTTCCTAAAGCTATTTTTGTTACAATATCAGCTACATATCTTTCTTCTGTGGCATTACTTTTTAAAAATTTTCTTCGGACAGGTAAATTAAAGAAAACATCCCTTACAATAATTGTTGTTCCAACATTCGCACCGATAGGTTCTATATGTTTTAGTTTTCCATTTTCAAAAATTGCTTTATTTCCTACTATATTTTCTCTCGTTCTAGATACAACCTCAACATTTGATACTGATACTATACTAGAAAGAGCTTCCCCTCTAAAACCCATAGATATTATTTTATATAGATCTTCTATTGTCTTCAATTTAGAGGTAGCATGTCTATTGAATGCTAAAACTATATCTTCTTTTTCCATTCCTTCCCCATCATCTGTTACCCTAATATAAGTTGTTCCTCCATCCTTTATTTCTATAATTATTTGACTAGAATTTGCATCTATAGAATTTTCAACTAATTCTTTAACAATAGACGAAGGTCTTTCTATAACTTCACCTGCAGCTATTTTTTTTATTGTATTGTCATCTAATAAATTAATTTTTGACATACTATGACTCCTTTAGTTTTAAAGCTTCATTCACAAGGTCATTTAATATATTCATTGCATTAATTGGAGTTAAAGAATTTATATTTATATTTGATATTTTCTCAATAAAATAATTTCTCTTATAATCCAATAAACTTAATTGTACTTCATCATTATTTGTCTTGCTAGTTTTTTCTATTGTCAATTCACGCTCTTCTATTAATTCCAATATTTCATTAGCTCTTTCAATAATACTCTGATGTAGTCCAGAGAGTTTTGCCACTTGAATGCCAAAACTCTTATTTGCTTTTCCCTCAACAATCTTTCTTAAAAATATAATGTCATCACCATTTTCTCTAACAGTGATATGATAATTCTTGACCCCTTCAATCTTATTCTCTAGTTCTGTCAATTCATGATAATGAGTTGCAAAAAGTGTTTTAGCTTTAATATTAGATGCAATATATTCAACAACAGCCCACGCTATGCTCAAGCCATCATAGGTACTTGTTCCTCTCCCAACTTCATCAAGTATAATTAAGCTTTTTTTTGTAGCATTCTTAATTATATTGGAAACCTCATTCATTTCAACCATAAAAGTACTTTCACCTTGAGATAAATTATCCGATGCACCTATGCGTGTAAAAATTCTATCCACAATGGAAATATTAGCACTTCGAGCAGGTACAAATGAACCTATTTGTGACATCAAAGTGATTATAGCAACTTGTCTCATAAATGTAGATTTCCCAGCCATGTTAGGTCCTGTTATAATATGAATCATTTTATCTTTTTCATCTAAAGATACATTATTAGGTATGAACATCTGATCTTTTATCACATTCTCAACTACAGGATGTCTTCCATCCAATATCTCGATCACACCATTATTATTAAATTTTGGACGTACATATTTATTATCTATCGCAACTTGTGCAAAACTGGATAATACATCTAAATATGCAAGAGTTCTGCTACATTTCTGAATTCTATTAATTTGCAATTTTATATTGTCACGAATATTCTGAAATAGTTCATACTCTAATTGTATTGATTTTTCATCCGCGCCCATTATTTTTTCTTCTATTTCTTTTAGCTCTTTAGTAAAATATCTTTCAGAATTAGATAAAGTTTGTTTTCTAATGTAATAATCAGGAACTAAGCCCAAATTAGTTTTAGTTACTTCAATATAATATCCAACGACTCTATTATATCCCACTTTTAAATTTTTAATTCCTGTTATATCTCTTTGTTTAGATTCAAATTCAGCTAATAATTTTTTTGAATTCCTTGATACGCTTCTCAACTCATCTAAGTCTTTATTGAAACCAGATCTTATTATCCCTCCATCTTTAATTGAGACGGGTGGATCTTCTGCTATAGAGTTTTCAATAATTAGATAAATATCTTTTAAATCATCTAATTCCAAACCTATTGTCTTTAATATATTTGAAGAAGAGGTAGATAATATTATTTTTAGTTCTGGCAATATCTCGATTGAAAGTTTTAAAGACAATAAATCCCTTGCATTGCATATTCCATTTACTATTTTAGTTGATAATCTCTCAATGTCATATACTTTTTTTAATAAATTTCTTGTTTCATCAAGAAATATTAAATTATTTGTAAAATATTCTACAATATCTAATCTATCTTCTATTTGCTTTTGATCTATAAGAGGTTGTTCAAGCCATTTTTTTAAAAGTCTGCCTCCAATTGCTGTCACTGTTTTATCTATAATATTAATTAATGCACCTTTTTTGTTTTTCCCTCTAATTGTTTCATTTATCTCTAAATTCATTCTTGTATTTATATCCATGATCATAAACTGTTCCGGTTCATAATACTGGAAGAAGTTTATGTGCTCAATCATATTAAATTGTGTATCTTTTAAATAGAGGATTAGTTTAGATAAACTTATCAGACAGTATATTTTTTCATTTAGATTAGTTTTCTCTACAATCTCATTATCAAAGAAATCTAATATTAGGGTTTTATAACTATTTAAATTTATTGTATCTTCTTCATATATATTGATAAATGGATTTAGCTTATTCTTTATAAGATTAAATTCTTTCTTATCGTTAGAAAAATTAGAGTTTATGATTAATTCAGATGGCATTATTTTTCCTAGCTCATCAATAATAAATGACATTTTATATGGTTCGTCACCTATGAATTGTGTTGTATACACCTCACCTGTAGAGTTGTCGACATACGATAAGCCGACGCCATAATCATCTGAATATATACTTGCCAAAAAATTATTGCTTTTCTCATCTAAAGCCAATGTGTCTAGTATAGTACCAGGCGTCACTATTTTTATAATTTCTCTTTTCACAATTCCCTTAGCTAGAGCAGGATCTTCTACTTGTTCACAAACTGCTACTTTATAGCCTCTTTCAACCAATCTAGAAATATATTGATCAGCTACATGATGTGGCACCCCGCACATAGGTGCCTTTTCATCTAAGCCACAGTCTCTTTGGGTAAGAGTAATTTCGAGCTCTTTAGATGCTATCAACGCATCATCAAAAAACATTTCATAGAAATCGCCTAGTCTAAAAAATAAAATTGAGTCCTTATACTTTTCTTTAATGCTCATATACTGTTTCATCATTGGCGTCAATTCGTTCATTGCCTTAAACCTCCGGATATTACACCATTCTTCCTTCTAGCGTAAAAGTTTTTACATTTGTAATTTCAACATCGACGATTTGTCCAATAATGTCCCTACTGCCTTTAAAATGGACAAGTTTATTACACTCAGTTCTCCCTGATAGTATATTTTCATCGTTCTTGCTTATTTCTTCAACCAATACTTTTTGTACTGTTTTAATCAATCTTTTATTAGATTCGAGTCCTATCGGATATAAAACATCCAATAATCTTTGAAATCTATCGTGTTTAATTTCATCAGGTATTTGATTAGTCATCTTTGCTGCATTAGTCCCTTCTCTAATAGAATATAAAAAAGTAAAAGCTGAGTCAAATTTAGCTTTTTTTATTAAATCTAAAGTTTCTTCAAAATCTTCCTCAGTTTCTCCAGGAAATCCGACTATAATATCAGTTGTTATAGCTATATCTGGTATTTCTTCTCTTAACTTATATATTCGTTCAAGATATTGTTCTTTAGTATAGTTCCTATTCATTAGTTTCAAAATTCTATTACTCCCCGATTGAACAGGTAAGTGCAAATGATTACATAGCTTGTCTAGGCTTTTATATGCCTCTATCAATTCATCCGAGAAATCTTTTGGATGAGATGTCATGAATCTAATTCTTTCAATGCCTTCAATCTTATTTAATAATGCCAACAACTGAGAAAAGGTTGTTTTTTCCTCTAATGTCTTCCCATAAGAGTTAACATTTTGCCCTAATAAAGTTATTTCCTTACATCCTGTTTGTGCTAAATTCTCAACCTCATTAATAATTGATTTAACCGATCTACTTCTCTCTCTGCCTCTAGTATAAGGAACAATACAATAACTGCAAAAATTGTTGCATCCATACATTATATCTACAAAAGCCTTATAAGAATATTTTCTATTTGAATCAATATTATCTGATATTTCTCTTGTATCTTCTATAACATCTATTACTTTATCGCCTGTACGCAAATGTCTATCTATTAATTGTGGTAACTTATGAATATTATTTGTGCCAAACACTATATCTATATGTTTATGCTTGCTTAAGAAATAATCTCTGATTTCTTCTTTCTGCATTAAACAACCACATACAGCAATAATTAAATCAGGATTTTTTCTTTTTAAATCTTGAAGCTCTCCCAATTGGCCAAACACTCTATCTTCTGCTGTCTTTCTGACTGCACAGGTATTAAAAATTATAATATCAGCCTCATTTCGATTATTAGTCTGCTGATATCCTATCTTTTCCAAAACCCAAATTATTTTTTCTGTATCGTGTTCATTCATTTGACATCCAAATGTACTTATATGAAACTTCATCATTAAATTAATCTCTCCCCATAATGTTTATAATACTATTATATTATACCATAAAGAATAACTTACTTAATAAATATAAAAAATAAAGAACAATCAAGTAGCTTAAATATTCCTACTTGATTGTTCATAATAAAGATAAATAATTGCAATAATTATTTACTTTGTGCTGCTAATTCTGCAACATTTTTCTTGAAAACACCTAATACCAACGCTGTAACAACGGTTCCTACTGCTATTGATATAATGTAACCCACTAGATTTTCCACCGCAAAGAAAACAAATATGCCTCCATGAGGAACTGCTAGCGTAGCTTTAAACGCCATACTCATAGCGCCTGTAATTGCACTACCAATCATCAGAGAAGGAATTACTCTGATAGGATCGGCTGCAGCAAAAGGTATTGCACCTTCTGTAATAAAGCTTGCTCCAAGAACCCAACAAGCTTTGCCAGCTTCAATTTCAGCTTTAGTGAATTTATTCTTAAATAAAATAGTTGCTAGTGCAATTCCTAAAGGTGGCGTCATACCAGCTGCCATTACAGCAGCCATGATTTCAGACCCAGTCCCAACTGCTGCTGTTAAAGTTGCAGTGCCAAAAGCATAAGCAGCCTTATTTATTGGTCCTCCCATGTCTACAGCCATCATTAAGCCAAGAATAGCACCTAAAATTATTGCATTTGCTCCAGACATACTCATTAGAAAGTTATTCATTCCATTATTTATTGCAGCTACCGGTTTACCTATGACATAAAACAATAACAAACCTGTTGACAATGAACTTAAAACTGGTATTATCAAAACCGGCATAATCCCTTGTAAATTCTTTGGTAACTTTATATATTTTTTAATAGCTAATACAATGTATCCAGCTAAGAAACCCGCCACTAAGCCACCTAAAAACCCAGCGTTTATTTGTGTTGCAACCATACCACCAATCATACCTGGCGCTAATCCTGGTCTATCAGCTATTGAATATGCTATATATCCAGCCAATACAGGGATCATCAATCCAAATGCCCCATTGCCTCCGCCTATAGCCATTAAATAAGCTGCTAGACTTCCTTCATTTGATGCAGAATCATATCCAAATAGAAAACTTATTGCTATTGCTATTCCTCCAGCAACAACAAATGGTATCATATAAGATACGCCATTCATCAAATGCTTGTAAACTCCTGTTGGTTCCTTTTTCATTGGCTCTGTTTTGCTAATATCCTCTTGAGTTTTTGTACTCGACTTATATACTTTTGCGTTTAATGCTCTGTCTATTAGATCGTCAGCATTTTTTATGGCCTCAGACACTGAAACATTTAACAACTTCTTGCCTTCAAATCTCTCCATTGGTACTGCTGTATCACATGCTAATATAATTGCATCAGCTTCTTTTATTTCAGCATCTGATAATTCATTTTCAACACCAACAGAGCCTCTTGTCTCAACTTTAATGTCATAACCTTTTTTCTTTGCTGCTTCTTCTAAAGCTTCTGCCGCCATATAAGTGTGAGCTATTCCAGTAGGGCATGCTGTTACTGCTAAAATTTTCATAGGATCACCTCTTTTAATTTATAATTGCCTAATGATTATACTATCTGCTACCTGTTGGATATCTGTTTTTGTCAAGTCATCTATTGAGTCTTTAGAAACCGCTAATGTGCCACAAGCTGAACCAAACTTCAAAGCTTCATATTTATCCATGTCATAATTCAACATGCCATGAATAAATCCTGCCACTAAGCTATCACCTGCTCCTACAGTACTTCTTAATTCGACTTTTACAGGCTCAGCTTTTAAGATAACATCATTTGATACTAGAATGCTGCCATCACCTCCCATGGAAACTAAGATGTTGTCTATTTTATATCTATCTATCAAAGATAAACATGTTGTAACAATTTTATCAGTACTATCTAGTTTTATGCCAAGAGCATCTTCTAGTTCATGAATATTTGGTTTTATCAAAAAAGGTGCATTTTTAAAAACATTTAATAATTGCTCTCCTTCAGTGTCTACAACAAATTTAGTGTTTAAATCAGTATTTTCAATTATCTTTGAATAAATATCGTTTGGAAATCCCTTTGGTACACTTCCACTTAATACAATGAAATCTGATTTCGACAAATTTTTCGCTATAAATTGTATAATATCAGCTATCAAATCCTTTTCTATTTCAAAACCTATTTCATTGATGTCAGTAGTAATATTGTTTTTTAGATCAACAACTTTCGTATTTGTTCTTGTCAATCCCTCTACCTCATAAAAAATAGAATCTATATTTGATTTTTTTATTAAATTTCTCACATAGTCTAAATTATTTCGTCCTAATAAGGTTATAGCTTGAGTTTTATCACCTAGCTTCGAAACTATCTTTGATACATTTATACCCTTTCCGCCAATATTTTCTCTGCTTCTCAATACTCTATTTACTTTTCCCAAATTTAATTCGTTTAAAATAAGAGTCTTATCTATTGCAGGATTTAAAGTAACAGTAGTAATCAATTTTTCACCTTCTTTTATTAGTAATTATCTTAATATCCAGACTAGAGTATTCTCTTAAAGTGTCTTTATCTATATTTTCATCAGTAATAATTGCATCAATCTGTGAAAAATCTGATACTTTAACCATTGCCACTAGTCCAAACTTTGAGCTATCAGCTAGAACAAATACATTGTTTGAAATTGACATCATAGCTTTTTTAATTTGTGCCTCTTCTAGATCGGGTGTTGTTAAACCTTTTTCTAGGCTCAAACCATTGGTCCCAATAAATGCTATCTGTACATTGAAGTTTTTAATAAAATCTACACTATAATTTCCTACAGTCGCAAGTGTATTGTTTCTAAGTTTTCCTCCAACTAGATAAATCGTACAATTCGGATTAAGTGATAAAGCATTTGATATATCCGATGAATTTGTAACCACTGTTAAAAAAAGATTTGATTGTCCAATAAGTTTTGCTAATTCTAATGTCGTAGTACCTGCATCTATCGCAATAGAAATATTCTCTTTTATCATTTTAAAAGCAATAGAGGCAATCTCCTTTTTTTCTTCTAAATATTTATTTTCTTTTTGTCTAACATTTTCTTCATTCTCTAGAGCATAAAATTCTTTTAGAATAGCTCCACCATGAGTACGTTTTAATCTTCCATTGGATTCCAATTCCCTCAAGTCTCTTCTTACTGTTGACTCTGAGATGTTTAGAAAATCACATATCTCTTTAACTGATAGACTTTTATGTTTCTTAAGCATTTCAAGAATTTGAAATTTTCTTTCATCAGCTAACATGATAATCTCCTAAAAACCTAATTCACTCTTATTTAAAAAATCTAATAGGTCTTCGTTTGTTTTAATATTTCTTAAAGAATTTCTAAAATCTTCTTTCATTAGTTTTCTTGACAAATTAGCTAGTATTTTTAAATGCAATGATCCAGCATCTTTTTCAGGAACTCCGATTAAGAATACTATGTCAACAGGTTTATCGTCAGGTGAGTTCCAGTCAATGTCTTTTACCCTTGCAAATGCTAAGAAAGGTTCAACAACACTGTCACTTTTTCCATGTGGAATTGCTACGCCAAATCCAACTGCAGTGCTATATTCAGACTCTCTTTTTAGAACAGCTTCTATATACTCATCAATATCATTTAATTTTCCGTCCTTATATGCTAATGAAGCTAATTCTCTAATTAATTCATCTCTATCTCTTGATTGTGAATCTAATACTATCAATCTCTCGTTTATTAACATTTTTTACCTCCAATTAAAGCCTGATAGGCTGATTTAGAATCTGTTTGTTGCATCACTAATTTGCTTATTTTTAATAACTCTTCAACAGTATATTGCGCTATTCTATCTTTAACTATAGGAATCATAGATGCACTCATCGATAGTTCATCGGCACCCATACCAGCAAGTATCATAGCATAATCAGGATCACCTGCTGTTTCTCCACATATACCAACCTCAATATGATTTTTCTTTGCTGATTCAATCGTCATTTTTATCAACCTTAATATGCTTGGATGATAAGGTTCATAAAGATATGAAACATTTTTATTCATTCTATCAACAGCACAACTGTATTGTATTAAATCATTAGTGCCAATGCTGAAGAAATCTACCTCTTTAGCTAAAATATCTGACGATATAGCAGCAGCTGGTATTTCAATCATTATCCCAACCTCAATGTTTTCATCAAAAGCTATGTTTTCTTGCTTTAACTCGTTCTTGGCTTCTTGAATTAATTTTTTGCTTTCCAATATTTCATCTAAATTACTAATCATTGGCAACATAATTTTTACTTTTCCAAATGCGCTAGCTCTCAAAATAGCTCTTAATTGAGTCTTGAATATTTCTTTATTTTGTAAACAAAACCTTATCGCCCTAAGACCCAAAAAAGGGTTCATTTCTTCAGGAAACTTGTAATATGGTAGCATCTTGTCTCCGCCAATATCTAAAGTCCTAATGATGACTTCATTTGGTATTAGTTTTACGATTTCGCTGTAATACTTAAACTGTTCTTCTTCAGTAGGGAAATGATTGCTATTCATATAAATTAGTTCTGTTCTTAGTAAACCTATTCCAAATCCTCCATTTTCTTTTACTAATTTAGCTTCTTCGATAGAGCCAACATTCCCAAATATCTTTATTTCATGCCCATCTTTTGTCAAGCATTTTTTATCCTTATATAGAGATAGCCTAGCTTTTTCTTCGTTTTGTTTTTTCTCTAATTCGGAATAATGTTTAAGTTGTTCTTCTGAAGGATTAATAATTATATCTACGTTGTCACAATCCATAATTACAACTGCATCGTTTTTTATTGTTTCCAATGCATTTTCTACTCCAACTAGTGTAGGTATGCCCTTTGCTTTAGCGACAATAGCAGCATGGCTCGTCACACTTCCCTCTTCCAATATTATTCCCTTAACATAATTGTTAAGTTGAATAGTTTGAGATGGTTTAAGATCATTTGCAACAATAATTGTATCTTTTGAGACATCAGCTATATTTTGATTTTCTACCCCTATTAAATTTTTTATTAAAGTGTCGGTGACATCGATTATATCATTAGCTCTAGCTTTCAAATACTCATCTTGTATGCTCATAAATGTCTCTACAATTTCATTTCTAGCTTCTAGTACAGCATATTCAGCATTGAGCAAATCAGAGCTGATTTTATTAATTACTGAATCGATAAACATTGGATCATTAGCCATGTCGAGATGTGCTTCAAAAATTTGTGCTTCGCTTGAGCCAACTGTTGACATAGCTCTATCTTTAATCTTCTCAATATCCTCGATTGTTTTCTTATGTGCTGTTTTAAACCTCTCTATTTCTTGTTCTACATTTTCCTTATTAATCGTTTTTTTCTCTATCAATTCTTCTATGCTTTGTTCTTTAACTAATAATGCAGTCCCGATAGCAATTCCGCCATATACTTTTTTACCCTTCATTTTAAACCTCCAGCTATATGATTTATCTTGACTAATTATGCTCGATTTTGATTGTTTTTATTCTATCATAATATATACCACTAATCAACAAAAAATAACTATAAATTTATATTTTATTCCATAAATTGTAAATTAAATAAAGCCCTGTATCAAATACCAAGGCTTTTTAAACTATTATTCAACATATGCTTTTAATAATTCTAAGCACATTATTATATCATCTTTAGAAACCATCTCTGATTGTGAATGTATATATCTGCAAGGTATAGATATTGCACCTGTTTTAACACCTGATTTAGACATATGAATGGCACCTGCATCTGTTCCTCCATGTTCTAATACTTCTATTTGATATTTAATACCCTTTGCTTCAGCTAATTCAATCAAAGCATCTTTTATATCTTTATGAGCTATTAGGGAATAATCCATTGCCTTAATTGCTGCTCCATTAAAGAGTTTTACATTGAGTTTTTCGCTTTTTGGTGTATCAAAAGTTGATGTAACGTCAACTGCCAAACCAATGTCAGGTTCAATTGAGAATGCAGCAGTTTTAGCACCCCTCATTCCTACTTCTTCTTGTACAGAAAATACGAAATATAAATCGTTTGAATTTTTCATAACGTTTTTTATAGTTTCTATTAATATATAGCAACCAATTCTATCATCAAGATAAGGCGAGATTATTACTTTATCGCTTTCTAAAAACTCATTTTGAAAAATACAAATATCTCCAATTTTAACTTTATTTAATGTTTCTTCTCTACCATTAGTCCCTATGTCAATGTATAAGTTATCGACTTTGATTTTGTTGTCTTCTTCTAGTTTTTCTGAATAAACAACTCCTATTGTCCCATTCTCAAATCTCACTCTTTGTCCCAACAATAAAGCTGGCTTAATACCACCAATGTTTGTAAATCTTATAAATCCTTTTTCATCAATATCTATTGCCATCAATCCTATTTGATCCATATGTGATGAGATCATAATCTTTTTCCCAAGCCCTTTTTTATGTGCAATTAAATTGCCAAGAGCATCTATTTTAATTTCATGTACATATTCTTTGATTTCGTTTGCTATTAGGCTCCTTATCATCTCTTCTCTTGATGAAGGTCCATAAGTTGTCACAATTTCTTTTAATAAGCTAGAATCTATTATCATTTTCTTCCCCCTCACAAAGAATTGGCATTAAATGTTTTATTAGTAAAATAGTATTGTAGTAATCATCTTTATTTATCATTGAAGCAGTACTGTGTATATACCTTGTTGCTAAAGATAATGCTAATGTTTTTGATCCTGATCTAGAGACTTGAATCTCTCCAGCATCATTCCCTCCACTTGAAGTCTTTCTGTACTGATACGGAATATTGTATCTCTTTGCAGTCGCTATTGCTTTCTCTCTTAGTTCATAATCATACAAAGAGTGCCTATCTATCAAAGAAATTGCTGGTCCTTGTCCTAATTGTGTGGGTATCAAATGTGAATCTAGCTCTGGCATCTCATAGCAAACTGTGCCTTCTAAAATGACACTTATATCAGGTTTTACACTATAAGCAGCTGGTCCTGCACCAACTAAACCAACTTCTTCCATAACTGTAAAAGCGGCGTAAAAATCATATTCTATATGATCATCTTTTATTAAATCAATTAAAATTGAACAGCCCACTCTGTCATCCAATGCTTTTGCTTTAATATATCCATCGCCAAATTCCTCATATTTAGTATTAAAAGCAATATAATCTCCAATTTCTATTAATTGTTCTGCTTCATTTCTATTATCAACACCAATATCTATATATAAATCAGATAAAGGAATTGTATTGTCCCTCTCGTCGTTTTTTTGTAAATGTATTGGTTTAGCACCTATTACTCCGGGTACTCTTTTATTCCCGATATTCACAGTCTTTGAAACCAAAATTCTCTTATCTATTCCACCAACAGTAGTGAATTTTATAAACCCTTGTTCATCAATATCCGTTACTATAAGACCTACTTCATCCATATGGGCAGCAAATAACACTTTTTTATTTGATTTTTTAGTCCCTTTCTTATGAACTATTAGATTCCCTATTTTATCAATTTTTATTTCATCTGCATATTTCTCCACTTCTCTATATATTATATCTCTTACTTCTTTCTCGTTACCAGACACGCCATTAGCTTGAGTTAATATTTCTAATAACATAATTTTTCCTCCGTAAAACTATTGTCATTTTTTTTGATGCTTTTAATAAAATTAGATAAAAGAATCGAAGTAAATCTAATATCTTTTAAATCAACCAATTCTACGGATGTATGCATATATCTTAGTGGTACAGAAATAACTAGCGTAGGTATCCCTTCTTTAGTTATTTGAATAGCACAACCATCAGTACCAGTTGGTCCTGGTTCGACAGAGTGTTGATAAGGAGTGTTGTACTCTTTTGCAATCTCTATTAATCTCTTCCTTAGGTTGTTATCTACATTGCCTCCTAAAGTTATTCCAGGACCTTTTCCCATCATTAAAGTTTCTGATTTATTTAATTCAGGAGTATGACCAAATCCCACATCTATTGCAATCCCGATATTTGGGTTTATTGAATATGCACTTGTAGTCCCACCACTCATGGTAACTTCCTCTTGCACAGTACACACCATGTACACATCTGGATAGTGTTTAAAACCACTCAATCGCTTAGCCAAATCATATAAAACTGCAACACCCACTCTATCGTCCATAGATTTACCACTAATTCTCTCATTTGCTAAAGGAATTGTCTCTCTTTTAATACTAATAAAGTCACCAACATGTATATATTTTATAAGTTCTTGTTTGCGATAACCAGTATCAATTATCATATCCTTTATCTTTAAACTCTTCTCTTGTTCATCTTTATCCATCATATGAGGTGGTTTAGTTCCAATAATTCCTGGTATAACTTTACTTCCATGCACTAATACTTCTTGTCCGACTATGGTCCTTGGATCAACGCCGCCAACTTCAGTGAATCTCAAAAACCCGTTATCCTCAATTCTTGTTACCATTAAGCCAATTTCATCCATATGTGCGGCTAACATTATTTTAAAATCATCATTATTTGTGCCTTTCTTACAAAAAATAACATTCCCTAATGAGTCTATTTCTGTGCTGTCCACATAATCTTTGAACATGTCAATGATTACTTCATTTAAATTATACTCTTGTCCAGATACTCCACATGCATTTGTTAATGTTATCAATGCCTCTTTGATATCCATAATTTCACCTCTTTGCTTTGCTATATATAACAAATGGGTTGTAAATACAACCCACTAGCTTTATGTTAGTTACTCTTCACTTGAATTATTCACTTTATTCTCAATATCTTTATGGCTTAAATTTACCTTTTTATTTTCTTCATCTATATCAACTATTTCAACTTTAATTTTATCACCAATCTTCAAAACATCTGATGGCTTTTCTATGTGTTCATTAGAAATTTGAGATACATGCAATAAACCATCCACTCCGTTAATTAGTCTGACAAAGGCTCCAAAATCTAATAAATTTACAATCTCTCCCTCAACGATATCTCCAACCTTATAATTCTTAATAAACTCTTCCCATGGTTCTTGCAAAGTTTGCTTCAACCCTAATGAAATTTTTCCTTTCTCTTTATCGACATTTAATACTTTTACTTCCACTTCTTGCCCTTCTTGTAACACTTCAGATGGATGTTTGATTCTATACCAAGCCATATCAGAAATGTGTATTAAGCCATCTACGCCGCCTATATCAACAAAGGCACCAAAATCAGTTATTCTTTGAACCTTCCCTTTAATGATGTCATTTTCATGTATGTTTTCCCAAAGATCTTTCTTCTTTTCCTCTTTTTCTTCCTTTTCTACTATCTTACTAGACAATATTAATTTCTTTTTTTCTATATCAAAATCAATAATTTTACATTTGAGAATTTTCCCTACATATTGATTTAAATCTTTTACAAATTTAACAGATACTTGTGACGCAGGGATAAACCCATTAACACCATCAATTGAAGCAATTAAACCACCTTTGACCACATTCTTTACTTTTGCTTCTACTGTTTCATTATTTTTGAATTTTTCCTCAAGTTTTTCCCAATCTTTTAAATATTCTACTCGTTTAGCCGAAAGAACGACATTTCCTTCACCATCATCTAGCTTTAAAACATAAACATCAATCTCATCACCTACTTTGAACATATCTTTCGGATTTACATTTGAGTCTTTTGAAAGTTCTTCTCTCTGAATAATTCCATCGCTCTTGTAATTAATGTTTACCATAACTTCATTGTTTGTTACATATAAAACAGTTCCTTTTAGTACATCGCCACGATTAATTCTCTTGAAAGAACTATCTATAGCCTCCATCATTTCATCCTTATTGAAATTTTCCATTACCCTAACAGCCTCCTTAATTATCCAATCAGGTGTTGAAGCACCTGCTGTTATACCTATTTTATTAAATTTAATTAATTCTTGCAAAGAAATTTCAGATATAGATTCTATAAGATATACATTGTCATTGTATATTTTACTTATTTCTGCTAATTTCTTTGTATTTGAACTATTCTTACCACCTAAGACTAGCATAGCATCAACTTTTTGCGCCAACTCTGAAGCAGATTCTTGTCTCAATCTCGTGGCATTGCATATTGTGTTAAAAACAATTGTCTCATTAGCCTTATTTTCAACGGTTTTTGATATTTCATTAAATTTATCTATGTTATTTGTTGTTTGAGACACAATACATACTTTGTCCATCGGTTCTAATTTGTTTGCATCTTCAATTGTGTTCACCATATATGCTTTATTGCTGCACCAACCATTTATACCTATTACTTCTGGGTGATTTTTGTCGCCAATGATCACTATATCATACCCTTTATCGCTATATTCAGAAACTTTCTTATGAACAGATTTTACATAAGGACAAGTACAGTCGACTATTCTGAATCCAAGTTTTTCGATCTCATCAATTGTATGTTTAGGCAGCCCATGAGATCTAATAATAACTGATCCAATTTGCTTGTTAAGTAAATCATCTAGCGAATCTATAGTAATAAGCCCTTTGTCTTCTAAAAAGTTAACCACTTGTTGATTATGAACCAATGGCCCATATGAATATACTATTTCCTCATTTTTGACTGTTTCTAATGCAGTGTTTACAGCTCTTTCTACTCCAAAACAAAATCCTGCATTCTTTGATATAATTATCTCCACCATTAACCTCCTAATTCATAAACTTTTCTCATAATATCTTTGCTTATTTCTGTATATTTTTCATTGTCGAGGATTGCATTTTCCTCTAATTCTATAAAAATAGGTTTACCAATTCTAATTTTTATCTTACTAAACAATTTATAGCTTCCTTCGCTGTACACTGGAAGTACTGGAGATTTTGACTTTATTGCAATCAAAGCAAGACCTGATTTTATATAATCTTCATTATAGTATTTAACACGAGTCCCTTCTGGGAAAATGCCTAATACTCTTTCTTCCTTTAATAGCCTAAGGGATTTTTTAATAGCTGCCACGTCATTTTTCTCTCTATCCACTGGAAATGCACCAAGCGAAAGTAATACCTTGGCAAAGAATTTATTCTTAAATAATTCTTTTTTTGCCATCCAATGCACTTGTCTCGGAAAAAAAACAGCCAGAGTTACAGGATCCCAATTGCTATGATGATTAGAACATAATATAAGTCGTCCATTCAATGGTATGTTTTCTTTGCCATCAACTTCTATCCTAAAAAAAAGTTTTTGAAATATAAATACTATACCTTTAGCAAAATTATAAAACAACTTAATTTTCTCCTTTTATTAATTCTATAATTAAATCTACTACCTCATCAACTGTAAGATTTGTTGAATCTATAACAATAGCATCATCAGGAATTCTCAATGGAGATTCTTCTCTAGTACTGTCTATTTCATCTCTTTTTTTGATCTCCTCAACGATATCTTCTAATTTGATTTCAGTATCTCCTTTATCTACAAATTCTTTATATCTTCTTTTCCCTCTTTCCTCGGGTTTAGCAGTAATATAAAATTTGTGTGAGGCATTAGGTAATACTACTGTTCCTATATCTCTTCCATCCATGATGACATTGTTCTTGTCCGCCATTTCTCGTTGAAGTTCAACCATCTTTTTTCGGACATCCGGATAGCTTGACACATATGATACATTATGATTCACTATACTTTCTCTTATCTTATCATCAACAATTACTCCATCTAAGTAAATGTGATTATCTAAAAATGTAATTTCTGTGTTATCGAGCAATCTTAAAACTTCATTTTCATTCTTGGGATCTAACCCATTTTCTAAAACTTTCAAAGTATAAGCCCTATACATTGCACCTGTATCTATATATTCTAGATTTAATTTTTTTGCAATTTCTTTTGCAACAGTGCTTTTCCCCGCACCTGCAGGTCCGTCAATAGCAATAGCTATCAAATCTTTATTCATATTATCTTAATTTCCTCCTAAAGAATATAGCCACCAAAAGGTGGCAATTTAACTTGAAAGATCAGGTCTAAGAACGCTAGCATCTCTTAAGTACACATGTTCAACTCCATCTTGGTTTGCCTCAGATAAATATAGTATCAATACTCTAATGCATTTACTAAGACTTCCTTTTACAGCCATTTCTTGTGAGCACATCAAGCTACATTGAGTATACCCTAACATTCTAGCTGCCTTAGCAGGATATTCAGCGTCTAAATCACCAGTGGCAGTAAATAGCATACATATCACATTATTCTTAATTATTTTATTTCTTTTTTCAATTGTTTCTAGTAATTCTATTGTAGAAGACGTTATACTCTCTACCGTATTAGCATCAACAGTTATAGCTCCTCTAATTGAGATGGTATTCATAATAATCTCCTTATTAATTATATAATATTAAGTTCCTATTAACAAGCAATTTATATATTAATTCCAGCCAAGTAGCCAGTTGAAAAAGCAATTTGTAAATTATATCCGCCAGTCAATGCGTCAACATCAATAATTTCTCCTGCAAAATATAATCCCGGCACAATTTTTGATTCCATAGTAGAAGGATTAATTTCATCTACCTTTACTCCTCCACTAGTAACTATAGCCTCTTCAATTGGTCTTAATTTAACAAATTCTAATTCCAATCTTTTAATTGTATTAACTAAATTGCTTCTTTCTATTTTAGTAATCTGATTTACTTTTTTATCTGGCATAATGTTTGAATCGCTTATTATCCAATCTATAACGCTCTTTGGTAGCAAATCCACAAGAGCGTTTTTTATATCTTTGTTCTTGTATTTCTCAAAATCTCTTAATATACGTAGTTCCAATTTATCATTTGTTAAAGCCGGTTTAAAATCGATAAACAGGTTTACATCTGGAATGTATTTGTTTATATAGTTGCTCATAGTCAATACTATGGGACCTGAAATACCAAAATGAGTAAAAATCATTTCTCCAAACTCTTTATGTATTAATTTGCCTTCTTTTGTAGTTGCTATTAATTCTACATTCTTTAGCGAAAGCCCTCTTACTTGATCTAAATAGTTACTCTTTATTTCCATTGGAACTAGTGATGCTTTTAATGGAACTACAGTATGTCCTAATTTTCTTGCAAATCTATATCCATCTCCTGTAGATCCTGTTGCTGGGTAGCTCATTCCACCAGTAGTTAAAATGATTTTATCAAATGTTTTTTTATCATTATCATTAATTTCAATTATAAATTTACTTCCGTCATAATATACATCAGTAACTTTTGTTTTAAGTAATAAATTTACGCCAGATTTTATCAAATACTTTTCAAGAGCTTTATTTACATCAATTGATCTGTCTGTAATTGGAAAAACACGATTGCCTCTTTCTATTTTCACTTCCAATCCATATTCATTTAATAAATTTATCAGCATATCATTGTTAAATGTATATAAGGCACTATATAGAAATTGAGAATTAGTAACAATATTATCAAAAAATTCATCAATAGGCGATGAATTTGTAATGTTGCATCTCCCTTTACCAGTAATTAAAAGTTTTTTACCAATCATGTTGTTTTTCTCAAACAAAGTTACTTCATGCCCATTATTAGTTGCAATACAACTTGCAATGATGCCAGATGGTCCTGCACCTATTACTGCTACTTTTGCCATCTATTAACCCTCCTTTTTAATTAATAGTCTCTCGGAATACCCCGAGATAGATGGCACAACACTTTGCTATACCATCATTTTTTTCATTCCTCCTATTTTTCAATAGGGTTTTATATCAAAATGCAAGTTTTAAAAATATCCTTGCATTATTTTTATGTTTTTCCAAAAAACACTTGACTTTTCAAAAACGCCCCAATAATCGAGGTGAAGGGATTTTTTCCCTACTAACTGCGATGGGAGTGTTTTTATGAAGCCTGTTTTTGTTCCTCATGAAGCTTACCAAAACTTCGTTTTAAACCAACTTAATAAACATTATTCGGACGGCATCCTTACCCTTGTTTCTAGTGACTGGCCTATTATCACTAAGCTATGGATTACTGATA
>NZ_JCANTN010000028.1:0-24505 GCF_059568515.1 Soehngenia saccharolytica DSM 12858
TGAGTAGCTAAGTTTGGAAGGGATAAGAGCTGAAGGCATCTAAGCACGAAGCCCCCCTCAAGATGAGATTTCCCATCGTAAGAATAAGGCACCAGAAAGACAATCTGGTAGATAGGCCAAGAGTGTAAGGTCAGCAATGATCTAAGCTAAGTGGTACTAATATGCCGAAGACTTGACCTAAGTAAAAAGTTTGCTTAAAGAAGATATATATGTAGTTTTCGTCTGGTGGCGATAGCAAGAGGGAAACACCTGTACCCATACCGAACACAGAAGTTAAGCCTCTTAACGCCGATGGTACTTGGATGGCAACGTCCTGGGAGAGTAGGTAGCTGCCAGACTGATATATACCCCATTGTCATATGACAATGGGGTATTGTTTTATACATATCTTTTAAGCCATTCACTAATTACTCGACCTGCAAAAATTGAATCTTCATTATTAGTAAATATGTGATTTGCATTATTAACAGATAAAAAATTCTTTGTTGTTTTAGCCTGATTAAAGATTTTAATAGCATCCGAGTATGGCACCATCTCATCAATTGGCGAATGAACAATCATATACGGAACAGGTATATTTGATATAAATTCAGGGATATTTTGAGAGGAGATATCTTCAACTAATGCTTTCTGTACTTTAAGCTCTCTACCCCCTATTGATATCATAGCTTCGTTTCTTAGGTTAAAATCATCCTTGTAGTTTTGCAACAACTTTACTAGATTTTCAAAGCTATATGGTGCGCCAAAAGTGACTAAAGCTCTGAGGTTTTTGGCCTCCAGCGAAGCTCTCATGGCAGCTACTGCGCCCATTGAATGACCGAGAAGAACATTTACATTCCCAAATTCACTTTCTATGAAGCTAATAGCATCAAGTAAATCCATCACATTCGTGGAAAAATTAGTGCTAGAGAAATCGCCCTCGCTTTCTCCCAATCCTGTGAAATCAAATCTAAAAATTCCAATATTATTTTTCGTCAACTCATTATCCACATTTACAATCAATTTATATTGCTTAGAGCAGGAAAAGCAATGAGCAAATATCCCGAAACTTTGAGGTTCCTTATCTTCAGGCAAATCTAATGTACCTGCTAAGGTAATGCCATTTCTATTTTTAAACTTTAAATCTATCTTTCTCATAATTATCTCCTTCTATTAAATGACTATTATTTATATACCAATTTATTCTGAAAATCAAACTTTTTAGTCTTGGAATAAGGGAACCATTTAGATGTTGACAATTATTGATAATGTGGTAGGATTATTGATAGTTAAGACAAATCTTTATGGAATATCTGGAGCCCTTATAGGACTCCTTTTTATTCTAAATGCAAAGAAACCGGTCAATACAAACAACTAATAGTATCCGGAGGTAATAAAATGATATTAGTTTTAAATGATACCGCAACCGAAGCGGATATAGATAAAATCAAAGAAAAAATATATTCATCCGGCTTGGAAATTTATGAATTAATAGGACTAAATTATCATATATTAGGGATAAAAGGGGATATTAATTCATTAGATTTAAAAGATTTAGAAGAGAATAAAGCAATAGATAAGCTAATGCCAACCGAAGTTTCTCAGATGAAGTCTAGTAAGCTATATAAAACTGAAAACACAATAATTGACGTTAGCGACCAAAAAATAGGCGATAAAAAACTTGCAATCATAGCAGGGCCTTGTTCAGTAGAAAATGAGAATCAAATTTTGTCTATTGCACAATTTGTAAAGGAATCAGGCGCGAATTTTTTAAGAGGTGGTGCTTTTAAACCCAGAACCTCTCCATATAGCTTTCAAGGCCTTAGAGAAGAGGGATTGGAGCTTTTAAAGCATGCAAGAGAACTGACGGGTTTGCCAATAGTCACCGAGATCATGTCGATAAACCATATTGATAAATTTATAGATTATGTAGATGTCATACAAGTTGGGGCAAGAAATATGCAAAATTATGAACTGTTAAGGGAACTTGGGAAAACAAACAAGCCAATACTCTTAAAAAGAGGGATTTCTGCCACAATCGAGGAATTTCTCTTATCTGCTGAATACATTATGGCAGGTGGGAATGAAAATGTAATATTGTGTGAAAGAGGCATTCGCACATTCGAAAATTTTACAAGGAACACTTTAGATTTAAGTGCGGTAGTTGCTCTAAAAAAATTAAGCCATTTGCCAGTTATAGTAGATCCAAGCCATAGCACGGGGTTATGGTGGATGGTTGAACCTCTATCTAAAGCAGCAATATCGGCAGGAGCAGATGGATTGATGATTGAAGTTCACAATGAACCAGAAAAGGCACTAAGCGATGGGAAACAATCTTTAAAGCCAGAAAACTTTACTAAGCTAATGGAAAAATTAAAGGCACTTGCTAAGCTCGAAGGACGAGAAATTTAGCAGAATTAAAATTCAAATACAATTATGGAAAAGTGAGAAAAAATGAAAGTTATCAAAGTAGAAGCAAAATCGAACAAATACGATATAGCCATTGAAGATGGGCTGTTGAAAAATATTGGAGATGAAATAAGAAAAATTTACAATGGAAGAAAAATTGCAATCGTAACAGATAGCAATGTCTATGGAATATATGGAAGCACTGTGAAGAAATCTCTTGAGAAATCCAATTTTGAAACCTCTTTTATTGTTCTTGATCCAGGAGAGAAAAGCAAATCACTAGAATCTCTTCAAATTGTATATAATAATTTTGTCGATTTTGCTTTAACAAGAAGCGACCTTGTAATAGCATTAGGTGGTGGAGTGATAGGTGATATAACTGGCTTTGCAGCAGCAACATATTTGAGGGGAATTGCATTTGTTCAAGTCCCTACAACTTTGCTTGCCCAAATAGATTCGAGTATTGGTGGGAAGGTAGCTGTAAACTTGTCGCAAGGGAAAAATCTAATAGGGAGTTTTTATCAACCAAAAAAAGTGATTATTGACCCAGCGTTGTTAAATACACTTCCTGATGAGCAAATAAAAAATGGTCTGAGCGAAGTTGTCAAATATGCATGCATCAAGGATGTGGAATTTTTTAATTATTTAATGAAAATAAAAAACAAAAGAGATTTATTTAATGCTTTGGAATATATTATTTATACTTGCTGCAATATAAAAAAAGAAATAGTGGAAATAGACGAAAAAGACAATAACGAAAGAATGCTTTTAAATTTTGGGCACACTCTAGCTCATGCTTTAGAGAAGTATTTTGATTACAATATATCACATGGAGAAGCAGTAGCTATTGGGATGCACTATATTACAAGAAAAACTGAAGAGCTAGGCTATACTGAACAAGGTACAAGATGTAAATTAGAAGAGCTCTTGGAGAATTTTCACATAAGCTACAATCTACCAAATGTTGACATGGGAAAAATAAGAGAGTATGTATTGCTTGATAAAAAGAACTTGTCAGGAAATTTAAATTTTGTAATTCTTAGAAAAATTGGTGAAGCATTTATTGAAAGCGTTCCAATTGAGAGAATAAATTATTTTTTCTAAAGAGCAAAATTGCGTTTTAGAGAAATATTCATTATATAAGAAATAAAGTGAAAAATGTAGTGTATATAAAAGAATATATTTTGTTAAGGTGCTATTATGAATAAAAATTTTGGATTGATTGGAGAAAATTTAGGACACACATATTCACAGTTTATACACAGTAGAATATTGAACAAATTAGACATCAAAGGACGTTATGGAGTCTATGAAGTAAAAAAAGCAAATCTAAGAAATGTTGTTTCTGGCCTAAAAGCTTTGGGATTTAGCGGCGTAAATGTGACTATCCCGTACAAAGTAGATATAATAGATTATTTGGATTTGCTAAGTGAAGAAGCCACTAAGATTGGAGCCGTGAATGTAATAAAAATTGACAAAGACGATACTTCAATAGGCTATAATACTGATTATTATGGTTTTGGAATGATGCTTGGAAAATATGATGTTGAAATAAAGGATAAAAATATTTTAATACTAGGCACAGGAGGAGCGTCAAGAGCTGTCATTCAATATCTCATAGATAATAGTGTAGGGGATATTACAATAGCATCAAGAAATCCTGAAACAGCAAGTTTAAAATACAAAGGGCATAAGATAATCGGATATCAAGATATATCTGAAGTCACTGATTGCTCTATATTAATAAACACAACACCAATTGGAATGTTTCCTAATGTAAAAGAATCACCTATCAGCAGACAATATTTAAAGAATTTTAAATATGCTATAGATTTGGTGTACAACCCTTCTGAGACATTGTTTTTAAAAGAGGCAAAGGATGAAGGCCTAAGGGCAATTAACGGATTATATATGTTGGTAGCTCAAGCTGTAAAATCTCAAGAAATATGGAACGACATCTGCATCTCAGAAAACATTATAGACACAATCGTAAGAGATTTGTACAGTGAAATAGATAAAAGTCTGGAGGAAGTCAGATGAAAATAACTGTGATAAATGGACCTAATATAAACTTCTTAGGCACAAGAGAAAAGAACATATATGGAGTAAATACTTATGAGGAATTGTGCAAATTTATAAGAGAAGAAGCAAAAAAACTGGGGGTAGATGTTAATATCTACCAAGAAAATTCAGAAGGGGAGATTATAAACATTATCCAGAAAGCATATGGATCAACTGATGGAATTATAATAAATCCCGGAGCTTACACTCATTATAGCTATGCAATATATGATGCTATTAAATCAGTTGAAATTAATACTATCGAGGTTCATATCACAAATATATATAATAGGGAAGAATTTAGGCGCAAATCAGTAATAGCACCTGCCTGTATTGGGCAAATTTCTGGATTTGGATTTCATAGCTATAAATACGCGCTAGAGGCACTATTAGAATGTAATCTACAATGAGAGTTGATAATCAACTCTCATTTCATTTGGGATAAAATCATCTCAAGCTTATTGATGAATAGGTCAAATATGTTATAATATAGACTGTATAAAATGGAGATGATGTTATGAAAAAAAATAAAGAAAGAAAAATAATAAATTTTAAAAACAAAATAACAGCTAATTTTTTTGTATTAAGCATTATAACTGTGCTAAGCTTTATTACAATGGCTTTGACTTTTGTATTTTCAAGAGCTGTATGGGATATGGAAATGTTTATAAGTTATTTTCAGAGTCCCAAACTCATACTGCTAAATTTTTTGCCTATATTTCTTTTGTTCTTATTTATTTATTTGATAACGAATAGATTGTATTTAGGTTATTTTATTTCGACGGGCTTGTGGGTCGCTTTTTCGATTATCAATAAATTCAAATTGACTTACAGAGACGATCCTTTTAAATTCATCGATATTCTATTAGTGAGAGAATCGATGGATATGGCGCAAAAATACCCAATAGTTTTTAGCCGAAATATGATAATAATGGTTATTGGAATAATAGCCATTACTGTGATGTTGTATTTTTTTGCAAACTACAAAGTCGATACGAAGAGAATTAGGATCGCAAGTCTTATTTTCGTCATTTTATTGAGTTACTTTTTATTCGACAACACTTACAGCGACACGAAAGTATACGCAGAATTGGGCGATCAAACATTAATAAATCCTTGGTCAAAAACTCAGCAATTCCAAGCAAAAGGATTTGTGTACCCTTTTATTCACAGCATAAGGGAAGCATTTGAAAAAGAGCCTGATGGATATGACAAAGATAAAGCAAGAGAAATACTTTCATCATATGAGTATAACGACATTCCTGAAGAAAAGAAAGTAAATGTCATAGCGATAATGCTCGAGTCATATAGCGATTTTTCTAAATATGAATCAATAGTTTGGAAAGATGATCCATATAAATATTTCCACAAATTACAATTAGAATCTTACCATGGCAATTTAATAACTGATGTATTTGGTGGGGGCACTATTGAGACTGAGAGAAGTTTTTTAACAGGTTATCACAATCATCCAAGATACTATAAAGACACAAATTCATTTGTATGGTATTTTGACGAACAGGGTTATTATACAGAAGCAATGCATCCTATTTACGGGTGGTTTTACAATAGAAGAAATGTAAATGAGTATTTAGGATTTCAAAACTTTGATTATTATGAGAATAAATATAGCAAAATAAGTGAATACTTCTTTATGGATTATGATTTCTTTGATTTCATAATAGAAGGATATGAAAATTCAACTAAACCTTACTTTAATTTTAGCGTGACATATCAAAACCATGGACCTTATTCAGATGAATATATAGAGGGGAATGACATTATAGAATTTAAAGACAGCTATGATAGAAAAGCTTTTAATATAGTAAATAATTATTTATCTGGTATAAAGAGAACGGATGCTGCGATTGAGAAGTTAATTGAATATTTTAGAAATCAAGAAGAACCTACAGTTGTTGTCTTATTTGGAGACCATAAACCATGGCTAGGAAACGACGACATTGGATACAAGATGCTAGGAATAGACATAGATATGAAAACTCCTCAAGGAATGGTGAATTACTACGAAACTCCATATATTATTTGGGGAAATGACAGTGCCAAGGATGTATTTGGAGATGTGTTTAAAGGGGAAGGAAAAACAATAAGTCCAAATTTCTTGATGCCGGAATTGTTTAATTTAATGGGTTTAAAAGGCAATGAATACATGCAGTATATAAATGATTTAAAACAATCTGTGGATGTGCTAAATAAAGTATATTATAAAGAAAATGGAGAATACACAAATAAATTAAACGATAGAAACCAAGAGCTATTAAAAGAATATATAAATGTTGAATTTTATTATTCACATAATTTCATAAAAAAAGACTAAACTTTCCAAGATAGATATTTACTAAGCAAGTAAATGTCTATCTTTTTTTTAATAAAATATTTCTTGCATACTATAAATAACAATGCTATACTCAATAAGAATAAAAATACTTTAAATCAGTCCCGTGAGGCTGGAAAGGAGAATAATTATGGTAGATAACGCAATTAAGAAGAGCTCTGCTTTTAGCTTAAGCATAGCCAACTTTAAAAAAGGGCTTTTAGCCATTCAGCATCTTATAGCAATGTTTGGAGCCACAGTATTAGTTCCAATTGTAACAGGTCTAAATCCGTCAGTAGCATTGTTTAGTGCAGGAGTTGGCACTCTCATCTTTCATTTCTGCACAAAGAAAAAAGTCCCCGTGTTTTTAGGCTCATCATTCGCATTTATCCCAGTTATTTTAACAGTTAAAGAATTATTTAATGGAGATCTAGCATACGCCCAAGGTGGGATATTCGTTGCTGGATTAATTTATGTCCTAATGTCGTTGCTGATAAACAAAATTGGCATAGAAAGAATACAGAGAGTGCTTGCACCACAAGTAATTGGGCCAATGATAATAGTAATAGGGTTAAATCTATTGCCTGTAGCTTTGAATATGGCAGGCCAGAACTATACCATTGCAATAATAACCTTAGGGATAGCGCTACTTCTCAATCTATTCGGAAGAGGTTTTTTAAAACAACTGTCAATTTTGATAGGAGTAATCGCAGGATATATGATATCTTATAAAATGGGTATAGTTGATGCTGGCATAGTAAAAGAAGCATCTCTGTTTGCAATTCCAAAGTTTACACTTCCTAAATTCGACATCGGAGCAATAGCTATAATAGCGCCAGTTGTATTAGCAGTTTTCATGGAGCATCTCGGGGATATAACAACAAACGGTCAAGTTGTGGGAAAAGACTTTATCAAAGATCCAGGACTTAATAGAACTTTATTAGGTGATGGCTTAGCTACAGCTTTTGCAGCTTTAATTGGAGGCCCAGCTAATACGACATATGGAGAGAATACAGGAGTATTGGCCATAACTAAAAACTACGATCCATCAATTCTTAGACTAACAGCTATATTTGCTATAATACTTGCCTTCATATCTAAAGTCGGATCTATCTTAACAACGATACCGCAAGCAGTCATGGGCGGAATAAGCGTAATGCTGTTTAGCATGATAGCACTAGTTGGGGTTAAGACCATCAAGAATAACAAAGTAAAATTTAATTTGAAAAATATATTGGTAATGGTTACTATCCTGGTACTTGGGCTGTTCTCTACAAAACTTTCAGAGATATCTGGAGTGGTAATAGGCATACCAATATCAGAAACTGTGCAAATCACGGGATTAAGTTTTGCAGCTCTAGTTGGAATTGTACTAAATCTTATTTTATCAAAAGTAAATAATAATTAGATTATTAAAATTTATCTGATATAATGAAGCTAAGCCAAAGTAAATTAGAGGTGAAAGCTTTGAATAGAATAGATGATATCTACGAAGTAGTATTAGAACTTCAGAAAGAAAAAAAAGATGGAGTGAGCGCATCGGATGTTGCATCTATGCTTGGAATAGATAGATCAAATGTGAGCAAATACTTAAATATTTTGTGCACTGAAGGCAGGATTACAAAATCATCAGGAAGGCCTGTTTTATTTAAGACAAACGAGAGCGAAGAAAGCTCCTACAATAAAATTAATACATTAGAAAACAGCTTAGACATGATGATTGGAGCAAAAGGAAGCTTAAAGTCTTCTATACAGCAAGCAAAAGCATCAGTAATATATCCACCCAATGGATTGCACTGTCTTATACTCGGTGAAACAGGTGTAGGAAAATCGATGTTTGCTGAGCTAATGCATAGATTTGCGATAGAATCTCATATAATCCCAAGTGATGCTCCCTTTGTAACTTTTAATTGTTCCGATTACGCAGATAATCCAAATTTATTGATTTCCCAAATCTTTGGAGTGAAAAAGGGAGCTTATACAGGAGCTGACAAAGACAAAGAGGGTTTACTATCTAAAGCTCATAGAGGATTTATCTTTCTAGATGAAATTCATAGGCTTTCTCCCCAAGGGCAAGAGATGCTATTTACATATATTGACAATGGATTTTTTAGGCCGCTTGGAGAGACTGAAAAGGAAATAAGGGTAAATGTAAGGATAATCGGAGCAACAACAGAAAATCCGGATTCATATTTATTAAAGACATTCACTCGGAGAATTCCAATGATAATAAATTTACCTCCTATAAGGGAAAGACCTCTAATAGAAAAATACATGTTGATTGAGAATTTTTTAAATGAAGAATCATATCGAATAGGAAAGAACATTTACATCAATAGAAATTCATTAATCTCTTATCTATTATATGACTGCCCCAACAATATTGGACAACTAAAGTCTGACATTCAATTAGCGTGTGCAAAGGCATTTTTAAAATATAAATCTGAAGATGAAGACTATATCATAATCAATAATAGGAGAACATCATGCACATGCCATCGATATGCCTCTTAACATGCAGCCTAAAACCATGTATGAACTCGTGAAAGAGAAAATATTGACAATAGATTCAGTCAGCACTCCTATTGCGCTTGAAGTTACCCGCAAAGCGGTTTTAGGATATGATTTGGATGAGATAGTGTTTAGCTTATCATCCAATATCAGTACTTTAAAGATTGACCAAAATGAGCAAAAAGAGAAAGAAAATGTGATAATATCAGCTTGTTTAACTGGTGATGGAGCATCTTCAAAAATAAAAGCGATAATTGAGAAAAATGTTGATAAGAATGAAATCAGAGTAATTAATCTAAATATTATCGACAATGAAGATTTAAAATACAGAATTAAAAAACTTAAGAACCAATACAATATTGTAGCCTTAGTATCAACGCTAAACATAGACAATATTGACACTCCTTTTATTAGTGCGATTGATATATTAAAGGGTGATGGCATAAAAAAGATAGATGAAATTTTAAAAGAGAATGAATTGTACGAAAAAGTAACTTTGGCATTAAGAGAGCATTTAAAAAATATCGACAGCGAAGAGCTGATAAAAGACGCGGCAAAACACAGAAAAGATTATAGAGAAGTTGCAAAACTATCAGCGCCATCAGGTATTTTCCAAATAAATGAGCCTATGATGTTTGGAATACCAATTGTTCTAAACCCAATTTTATTCATTCCATTTTTGATTACTCCTGGAATACTTACTTTAATCGCATATATTGGAACAGCAATAGGGTTTGCCCCTCCAACTTATATTGCAATACCATGGACTACACCTCCTATAATTGGCGCTTTTTTATCAACTGGTGCAAATGCTGCCAGCATAAAAGCCGCAATATTGGCTGCCATAAATCTAGCTGTTGCTGTTCTGATATATTTGCCATTCGTCAAACTGGCCGACAAGCAAAAAATTCAAAACAAATAAGACATATGGGTAAGAATTTAGGTTCTTACCCATATAAAATAACATTATTACAATTTTTATTCTCTAAGTAGTATAATATAGACTTATAGGAAGATTAAATAGCTGGGAGTGACATATAATGACTGAAGAGCTTGAGTTGATTATTATGGACTTGATTAACAATAGTGGCGAGGCTAAAAGCGTTTGTATGGAGGCGATAGCTTTCGCTAAAAATAATGATATAAAATCCGCAAGAGAAGCCTTAGACAAAGCAGATGAAAAGATATCACTCGCCCATAAAAGCCAAACTAAACTGATTCAAAGTGAAGCTAAGGGCGATAGAAAAGAATTTTCATTGCTTTTAGTTCATGCGCAAGATCACTTAATGGGTTCGATAATGATGAAAGATATTGCAAGGGAATTTGTTGATCTGTACGAAATCGTGTATAGATAGTAAAGAGAGGAGAAAAACAATGCACAAATTAGGGATATCTATTTATCCTAATAAATCAGAAAGAGATAATGACATTGAATATATCAATTTAGCGCACAAATATGGATTTAGCAGGATATTTACAAATTTGTTGTTTGTCGATGACAACAACAAAGATAGTTCGCTCGAGGAATTTAAAAATTTAGCTGCATACGCAACAAAATTAGGGATGGAAGTAATTGCAGATGTTTCACCTTCAGTTTTGAAGTATTTAAATATTAACCACAAAGACCTTTCTCCTTTTAAAGAATTAGGTCTATCAGGGCTTAGGCTGGATATGGGGTTTAGCGGCAACGAAGAAAGCGAAATGTCATATAATCCTTATGGATTGAAAATTGAACTCAACATGAGCAGCAATCCAAAATATATTGAAAATATTATGAGCTATTTGCCCAATAAAGACAATTTAATAGGGTGCCACAACTTTTACCCACACAGATATACAGGATTATCAAGAAAACACTTTATGGAAACTTCGCTAGCATTTAAAGAATACGGTCTTAGAACTGCAGCTTTTGTAACCTCTAACAATGCTACATTTGGACCTTGGGATATAAACGAGGGATTGTCTACGCTTGAAGAACACAGATTTCTGCCGATAGATGTTCAAGCGAAGGACTTGTTAAACACTTTATTAATAGATGATTTGATTATATCTAATTGTTACGCTTCAAAAGATGAATTAGAACTACTAAGCAATCTTAACAAGGACTTGTTGACATTTAAGGTTAATTTGATTGAAGGCTTAGGGAGTATAGAGAAAAGCATAATATTGGACGAACTCCACTTCAATAGAGGAGATGTAAACGAGTACATGATAAGATCAACTCAAAGCAGAGTAAAATATAAGGGGCATCTCTTTGAACCGATTAACACAGTTGACATAAAAAGAGGAGATATAATTATTGAAAGTAGCCAATATGAGCATTACGCTGGAGAACTTCAGATTGCATTAAAATCCATGGCAAATTCTGGGAAAAGTAGTGTAGTAGGTAGTATAAGGGAAGAAGAACTATTTTTATTAGACTATGTAAGACCATGGCAAAAATTCAAATTTGAACTATAAGGAGATGTCTTTATGACGCATCTCCTTTTAAATTGGACAAAACAGAGAAAAAAATATAAAATGTATGAGTAAAATAAAAAGGGAGGGGTTCTAAAATTGCCAAATGTTATAGTGATTGGAGGAGGAGCCTCGGGAATTGTTGCAGCTATAATTGCAAGGAGAAATAATTCTTATGTGACATTGTTAGAAAGAAACGATCGTATAGGTAAAAAACTATTAGTAACTGGGAATGGGAGATGCAACTATACAAATGCTGACATGAGTTTAGACTATTTTCATAGTTCGAATAAGAAATGCATTGAGAATGTTTTAAAGATTTTTGACAGGGACAGCACTTTGGATTTTTTTGGGAGATTGGGAATTATGCCTAAAGTAGAAGAAGGAAAGATTTTCCCAATGTCCTTACAAAGTTCTAGCGTATTGGATGTATTGAGATACGAACTTGAAAGGCTCAATGTAAATGTAGTTACAGGGGCATATGTAACTGAAATATCAAAGAAAAAAGATTTTTTAATAAAAACCAAAACTGGTGAGACTTTTCATGCAGATAAAGTAATCATTGCAACTGGTGGAATGGCAATGGCAGTAAGCGGCTCAGATGGAAACGGGTACAAGTTTGGAAAAGAATTTGGGCACAGTATAAATACTCCAACTCCTGCACTTGTGCAGCTTAAATTAGAATCAGACAAATTGAAAGCAATGGATGGAGTGAAGTTTGAAGGGTCAGCAAATTTATACATAGATGGAGAACTAAATCGAAGCGAAAAAGGAGAGATACTATTTACTGATTATGGTGTATCAGGTCCGCCAATTTTGCAACTTAGCAGAGAAGCTGTCAGGGGAATTAGTGAAAAGAGAAATGTGCAGCTAGAACTAAAATTATTTGATAAAAGCAGTGAAGAATTTAGAAATTATTTGCTAAAAAGATTTTCATACATGCCAACTAAGACTATTGAATTGGGACTTATTGGACTTATAAATAAGAAACTCATTATTCCGATTTTAAAAGAGATCCACTTGGATAAAAATAAATTGGTTAAAGAATTATCAAAACAAGATGTTGATAAGCTTGCACATATATTGACAGACTGGAGATTTAAAGTAATTGGAGACAAGGGATGGGGACAAGCTCAAACCACTGCTGGAGGCATATTGACACAAGATATCAACCCTGAAACTTTAGAGTCAAAGAAAGTAAAAGGGTTGTACTTTTGCGGCGAAATATTAGATGTTGACGGAGACTGCGGAGGCTATAATCTCCAATGGGCCTGGTCAAGCGGATATGTTGCCGGGTTAAATGCATCGAAATGATAGCTTTTAAACAATCGTTTAATTTGGTAAAAAATGTGTTACTATTAAATAGGATAGATTAAATGCCTTATTTAAGGAGGAAATGATGATAGGTCTAAAGAATAATTTGAAAAAAAGACAAGATGAAAACAATCCAATAAGAGTATGTTTAGTTGGTGCCGGAATGATGGGAAAAGGGTTTGTAAGCCAAGTGACAAGAGTTGATGGCATGCAGACCTCTGTTGTTTGCAGCAATAAAATTGAAGACTGCTATAAAGCGTTGGAATTTGCTGGCATAAAAAAAGAAGATATAATTCATGCAAAAAACACGAAAGATATAGATAAAGCACTAGAACAAGGGAAATACGCTGTTACAGACGATTGGCAAATTGCGATTAAATCGGGTCTTGTTGATGTAGTGTTAGATGCTACTGGAGTACCTGAAACAGGAGCAAGTATTGCTTTAAATTCGATAAATGAAGGGAAACACATAGTCATGCTAAATGTGGAAGCTGACGTTGTAGTAGGCCCTTACTTAAACAAACTTGCAAAAGAAAAAGGAGTAGTTTACACAGGCTCTGCGGGAGATGAACCAGGTGCAGCCCTTGAACTGTATGATTTTGCTACGATATCTGGATTTGAAGTTCTAGCGATTGGAAAAGGCAAAAATAATCCGCTCGATTATTACATTACACCTGACATGGTCGAAGAAGAAGCAATCAGAAAAGGGCTTAAGCCACTTAGACTTGCATCCTTTATTGACGGAACTAATACAATGGTAGAATTGGCAGCTATGGCAAATGCTACTGGATTTGTTCCCGACATAAGAGGAGCACATGGAGTAACAGCGAAAGTCGAAGACATGCCCAAAATATACAGTTTAAAGGAAAATGGCGGGATACTAAATAAATATGGCATAGTAGATTATACTCATGGGATTGCACCTGGTGTATATGCTATCATTACGACTGACTTACCTGTTGTACATAAGGAAATGCAATTTTTAAAAATGGGAGATGGCCCTAACTACATTCTTTACAGACCATATCATTTGACAAGTCTTGAAACGCCTATATCAATTGCAAAAGCAGCAATACTAAATGAACCTTCCATAGTGCCAAAGTCAAATCACCCATATGCTGAAGTTATAACAAGGGCAAAAAAAGACCTAAAAAAAGGTGAACATTTAGATGGCATAGGCGAATATACTGTATTTGGATCAATTGATAGTTATGAAACAGCTAAAAAAGAGAATTTAGTGCCTATAGGTTTGATAAACAAAAAAGCCACTGTCACTAGAGATATAAAAAAAGGAGAATATCTAACTTACGAAGATGTCAATTTAGATGCTGAATCCACTTTATATAAGTTGAGAAAGCTACAAGATAATGACAACTAATAGTTGACAAAGTGCAATATTTTAAGATATATTAATAAAAGTATTATATGCAATGAAAAGGACGAGTAGCTTATATAAGCATTCCAGAGAGGCGATCGACGGTGTAAGATCGCTATGCAAGTATTTGCGAATATCACCTTTGAGCATTGTACCTGAAAGCTTTAGTAAGGTACGACGCAAGCTATGCGATATATGCATAAAGTGACAGCTTATCTAAGCTGTAATTTGGGTGGTACCGCGAACATTCGTCCCTAAGTCATTGACTTAGGGATTTTTCAATAGAAAGGAGAAAAAATGAAAAGGTTTAACGAATTATCTAACGCACCAGTAAGTGAGAGAGAAAAGTCTATCTCTGCATATTGGAAAGAGATTGATTTGCTGCACAAATCTGTTGATACGAGAGATGAAAACAATCCATTCATCTTTTATGAAGGACCTCCGACAGCCAATGGAAAACCAGGCATACATCATGTCATGGCCAGGACTTTAAAAGATTTAACATGCAGATACAAAACCATGAAAGGCTATCAAGTCAAGAGAAAAGCTGGATGGGACACACATGGACTCCCAGTTGAGATTGAAGTTGAGAAGAAACTGAATTTAAAGAACAAACAAGATATTGAAAAATACGGTGTAGAAGAATTTAACAAACAGTGTCGTGAGTCTGTATTCCAATATGAGAAATTATGGCGGGAAATGACAGAGCGAATGGCATATTTGATAGACTTAGACAATCCATACATCACCTTAGAAAATGACTATATAGAATCAGTTTGGTGGATACTAGACAAAATGAATAAAGAAGGATTGCTCTATGAAGGCCATAAAATTTTGCCATACTGTGCAAGATGCGGAACAGGACTTGCTTCACATGAAGTAGCTTTAGGGTATGAAGAAATTAAGACAGAAACTGTAACTGTGAAATTTAAACTCAAAGACAAAAATGAATATTTTCTAGCATGGACAACAACACCATGGACATTGCCATCAAATGTTTGCTTAACTGTAAACCCTGAAGTAACTTATGTAAAAGTCATTTCAGATGGTGAGATTTATTATCTTGCCAAAGACCTAGCTGACAAAGTTTTAGAAAAAGAATATGAAATATTAGAAGAACTAAAGGGAAAAGACTTAGAGTATATCGAATATGAGCAATTAATTCCATTTATTAAAGTAAATGATAAAGCATTTTTTGTAACTCTTGGAGATTATGTAACAACTGAAGATGGAACTGGTATAGTCCACTCTGCACCTGCTTTTGGCGAAGATGACTACAACACTGGCTTAAGATATAATCTTCCAGTAGTAAACCCAGTAGGTGAAGATGGAAAATTCATGACAACACCATGGGCTGGTAAATTTGTAATGGATGCTGATGAAGATATTATAAAATGGCTTAAAGAAAATGGGAAGCTATACAAAAAGGAAAAAATACTTCATAATTATCCTCATTGCTGGAGATGCCACACTCCGCTATTATACTATGCTAAACCATCATGGTATATTGAAGTGACAAAATTCAAAGACAAACTTATTGAAAATAACAATGGAGTAAATTGGTATCCAGAATTTGTCGGAGAAAAGAGATTTGGAAACTGGTTGGAGAACTTAAATGATTGGGCTATAACTCGTTCAAGATATTGGGGGACTCCATTCCCACTTTGGAGATGTGAAGAATGCGGTCATATTGAGAGTGTAGGCTCAAGAGATGAATTGGTAGAGAAAGCTATTGAAGATATAGATAGAGATTTAGATTTGCATAGACCATATGTTGACAATGTTCATTTTAAATGTCCTGAATGCGGAGGTTTGATGACAAGAGAAAAAGATGTAATTGACGTATGGTTTGACAGTGGATCAATGCCATTTGCACAACATCATTATCCATTTGAGCATAAAGATGATTTTGACAAACTATTCCCTGCAGATTTTATCTGTGAAGGAATTGATCAAACAAGAGGTTGGTTCTACTCTTTGTTAGCAATTTCAACATTTGTAACAGGGAAAGCGCCATATAAAAATGTCTTGGTAAATGATTTAGTTTTAGACAAAGAAGGCAAAAAAATGTCTAAATCTAAAGGCAATACTGTAGATCCATTTAAACTCTTTGACGAATATGGAGCAGATGTTTTAAGATGGTATTTAATATATGTTTCACCACCATGGACACCAACAAAATTTGATGAAGATGGATTGAAAGAAGTAGAATCTAAATTCTTTAGAAGTATAAGAAATGTATACAACTTCTTCAGCCTTTATGCAAATACAGATGAAGTAGACCCAAGAGAATTCAACATTCCATACGAAAACAGACCTGAAATAGATAGGTGGATACTTTCAAGATTCAATAGCTTATTAATAGAAACCCAAGAAAATATGGAACAGTTTGAATTAACAAGAGCGGTAAGGGATATACAAGAATTTGTAATAGAAGACTTATCAAATTGGTATATAAGGAGAAATAGAAGAAGATTTTGGTCTACTTCATTAGATGACGATAAAAAGGCAGTTTACAATACAACCTATGAGATATTGGTAGGCTTAACTAAAATAATTGCTCCTTTTGTGCCATTTATAGCAGAGGAATTGTATAGAAATCTAACTGATAACGAGAGCGTTCACTTGGATTATTATCCAGAAGTAAATGAAAAACTCATAGACAAAAAATTAGAAGAGAAGATGGATCTAGTTAGAAATTTAGTTGCTCTTGGGAGAGCATCTAGAGAAAGTGTAAAAATAAAGGTTAGACAACCACTACAAGAAGTGTTGATAGACGGGAAATATGAAGAGACAATATCTGATATAGTTGACTTAATAAAAGAAGAGCTAAATGTAAAAGAAGTGGTATTTGAGAAAGATCTATCTCAATTTATGAATTTCTCGCTAAAACCAAACTTCAAAGTAGCAGGGCCTGTCTTGGGCTCAAAAATAAAGAGTTTCTCAAAAGCTTTAGAAACTTTGGATGCTAAGGAAGTCTCAGAAAAATTAGAAAGCGGAGAGACTTTAACATTAAACTTAGATGGGGAAGATGTAAATATAGACAAGGACATGGTAACCGTAACCATTTCTTCTAAAGAAGGATTTAACGTAGTGATGGAAAACAATCTATTTGTTATACTAGACACTACACTAACTCAAGACTTAATAGACGAAGGATTTGCAAGAGAATTCATATCAAAAGTTCAGCAAATGAGAAAGAACAATGATTATGAGATACTAGACACCATTAAAATATATTACAATGGGCCAGACAGCATAGAAAAAGCGGTGATGAAGTTTGAAGACTATATCAAAAAAGAAACTTTAGCCACAGACATCATAAAAGTAGATGAAGAATTTGAGCAAAAACAAGACTTAAATGGAGAACTAACCGGAATAAGACTTGAAAAGAACTAATTTAAAAAGATTAGATTTTTAAGCGGTCGGATAGTGAATTATAATTTCTAAAAAATATGGCATAGTCGTTGATATTCGGCTATGCCTTTTCTCACATTGTCATGCCGAATTTGAACAAAATGTGCTATAATGGAAAAAATATATAAATAAGAGACCAAATTAATTGTCATATAAAAACTTTTGATATAGACGCTATTATGAGTGCCTGTACAGCGGTTTATGATGATTTTAAATATAATGGAAGGAAGTTGATTTATGGAAAACAACAAAAAAGAACAAGAACGTGCAGAACTTTACCGTACCATATGGAATATAGCAAATGACCTTAGAGGCAGCGTAGACGGCTGGGACTTTAAACAATATGTCCTCGGAATGTTGTTTTATCGATACATATCTGAAAATATTTCCGCTTATATAAACGCTGGTGAATGGGAAGCAGGGAATTTAGATTTTGACTATGCAAAGCTTTCCGATGAAGAAGCAGAAGAGATCAGAGAAGATATGGTTAATGCAAAGGGTTTTTTTATTTTGCCTAGCGAGCTTTTTGAAAATGTCCGCGCTCGTGCAAAGGAAGATGAGAACTTAAACGAAACTCTTGAAAGGGTATTTAAAAACATAGAGGCGTCAGCGCAAGGGACAGAAAGTGAAGACAATTTAAAAGGCTTGTTTGATGATATCGATGTTAACAGCAACAAATTGGGCACCACTGTGGCAAAGCGCAACGAAAAGCTGGTAAAACTTCTTAATTCTATCGCTGATATGAAATTAGGCGATTACAAAGATCATACAATTGATGCTTTCGGCGATGCCTATGAATATTTAATGGGCATGTATGCGTCAAACGCTGGAAAAAGCGGCGGAGAGTACTATACACCTCAGGAAGTTTCTGAATTGCTAACCCGCATTGTATTGGTAGGCAAAACCGAAGTCAACAAGGTATACGACCCCGCTTGTGGATCTGGCTCTCTGCTCTTGAAATTTGCTAAAATTCTCGGAAGGGAAAATGTGCGACAAGGATTCTTTGGCCAAGAAATCAACATAACGACATATAACCTATGCAGAATAAATATGTTTCTACACGATATCGGCTACGACAAATTCGACATTGCCTTGGGCGACACATTGACTGATCCACAACATTGGGATGATGAGCCTTTTGAGGCGATTGTTTCAAATCCTCCATATTCCACCAAATGGAAAGGCGATAGCGATCCTATTTTAATCAACGATCCGCGTTTTTCGCCAGCGGGAGTATTAGCTCCGAAATCCAAAGCTGACCTTGCTTTTATCATGCATAGTCTTTCTTGGCTTGCGACAAATGGAACAGCAGCAATAGTATGTTTCCCCGGGGTAATGTATAGAGGAGGTGCCGAGAAGAAAATCAGGCAATACCTTGTCGATAACAACTACATCGACTGCATAATCCAGTTGCCTGACAACCTTTTTTATGGAACTAGCATTGCCACCTGCATTATGGTAATTAAAAAATCCAAATCAGAAAACAGCACATTATTTATAGATGCTTCAGAAGAATTTGTTAAAGTTACCAACAACAACAAGCTGACGGATGAAAACATAGAGAATATTTTAAATGCCTTTAAGGAGAGAAAGGACATTGCACACTTTTCAAAACTTGTTCTTAACAGTGAAATAGCAAAGCAAGACTACAATCTTTCTGTTTCCACTTATGTAGAGAAGGAGGACACAAGGGAGAAGATAGATATAGTCGCTCTTAATAAGGAGATAGAAAGAATCGTTGCAAGAGAGCAGCTTTTAAGAGAAGAAATCGACAAGATTATCGCAGAGATAGAGGTGGAACAATGAGCAAATTAGATGAATTGATTGCTGAATATTGCCCTGATGGAGTGGAGTATGTGGCATTAGGAGAAGTGCTAAAAAACAATAATGCTCCTAATAGTATTTCAAAGAAAGATTACAAAGAGAATGGAGATATCCCAATAATAGACCAAAGCCAAGCGTATATTGCTGGATATACTGATGACGAATCTGCTGTACCACTTATATTGCCTTGTATTATTTTTGGAGATCATACGAGAGTTGTAAAATATGCAGATCAGAAATTTGCCCAAGGTGATAGTGGAACAAAAGTATTTATTCCCGTTACTGAAGATTTAAACACAAAATATATTTATTATGCTTTTTGCAATCTTGACATTCCATCAAGAGGATATAATCGTCATTGGACTATTGCAAAAAACATTAAAATCCCCCTCCCACCTCTGCCTGTACAGCAAGAAATTGTCAGAATACTGGACAATTTCACAGAGCTTACAACAGAGCTTACAACAGAGCTTACAGCAGAGCTTACAGCAAGAAGAAAGCAGTATGAGTATTATAGGGATTTGCTGTTGACATTTGGAGATGAAGTACCTGTTGTAAAGTTAGGTGAGAATGGAACAATTATTCGTGGCAGAGAAGGAACAATGAGCAAATTAGATGAATTGATTGCTAAATATTGCCCTGATGGAGTGGAGTATGTAAGTATAGGCAGTGTAGTAAATTATGAACAACCATCAAAATATATAGTTAAAAGCACCAATTATAATGATGAATTTTCAATTCCTGTCTTAACTGCGGGGCAATCATTTATACTCGGATATACCAATGAAATGGATAACATATACAATGCCTCTAAGGAAAAACCTGTTATAATCTTTGATGATTTTACAGGAGCGTTTAAGTGGGTTGACTTTCCTTTTAAGATAAAATCATCTGCAATTAAGATTTTAACTGCTGATTTTGATATAGTTACATTGCGTTATATATATCATGTTATGGATAATATAGGTTATTCATCGGATGAACACAAAAGGCTGTGGATTAGTATTTATTCGGAAATAAAAATCCCCCTTCCCCCACTACCTGTACAGCAAGAAATTGTCAGAATACTGGACAATTTCACAGAGCTTACAACAGAGCTTACAACAGAGCTTACAGCAGAGCTTACATCACGACAAAAGCAATATGAATATTACAGGGATAAATTATTAGCTTTCCCTGCTCGTCCAAAAGACGCTAAGGGAGCAAATGAGGTGAAAGCATGAGTATATATAACATCGTTGCAAGTACCGACGAAGCGACGGTAGTTTCCGAATACACAGCAGATTACAGCGTTCGCCCTGAAAAGTATCAGAGCGAGGCTGACCTTGAGCGAGAGTTTATCAACCTTTTAATCTCGCAAGGATACGAATACATTACAATACACAATGAAGCTGCGCTTATCTCGAATCTCCGTAAACAGCTTGAATTACTCAATGATTTTACTTTTACCGATGGTGAATGGAATAGATTTTTTGCAGAATGCATTGCCAATACCAATGAGGGCATTGTCGAGAAAACAAGAAAAATTCAAGACGACCATATTCAAATACTAAAGAGGGACGATGGAACAACTAAAAATATATACCTTTTGGATAAAAAGAATATCCACAACAATCGCTTGCAGGTTATCAACCAATATGAGGAATCAGGTGGCAAGCATGAAACACGTTACGATGTTACAGTGCTTGTAAATGGATTGCCTCTTGTACATGTGGAATTAAAACGTCGAGGAGTATCCATACGTGAAGCCTTTAATCAAATTGACCGCTATCAGCGAGATAGCTTCTGGGCATCTTCGGGCTTGTTTGAGTATGTGCAGATTTTCGTAATCTCAAACGGCACGCATACAAAGTATTACAGTAACACTACAAGAAATGCTCATTTAAAGGAGCAAAACAAAGGCGAAAGCAAAAGAGGAAAAAAAACAAGCAACAGCTTTGAATTTACTAGCTTTTGGGCAGATGCGAACAACAAAGTCATAGCTGACCTTGTGGATTTTACTAGAACATTTTTTGCAAAGCACACCCTTTTGAATATTATTACAAAATACTGTGTGTTTACATCCGAGGATCTGCTGCTTGTAATGCGCCCATATCAAATCGCCGCTGCTGAACGCATATTGTCGCGTATTATAGTATCAACCAACTACAAAAAAATGGGGACAACAGATGCTGGAGGATATATCTGGCATACAACAGGCTCAGGAAAGACCTTGACTAGCTTTAAAACTGCGCAACTAGCTTCTGCATTGCCATATATAGACAAGGTATTGTTTGTAGTTGACCGTAAAGATTTGGACTACCAAACCATGAAGGAATACGATCGATTTGAAAAAGGAGCAGCCAATGGGAACACATCAACAAGAGTTCTTCAAAGACAATTGGAAGATCGAGATGAAAAGGGAAACCCTCATGAATACAAGATCATTGTAACGACTATTCAAAAATTGGATGTGTTTATCCGAAAAAACAAACAGCATGATATATATAAAAAACATGTTGTGCTGATATTCGACGAGTGCCATCGCTCACAGTTTGGCGATATGCACATGGCAATCAAAAAGGCATTTAAAAATTATCATATATTCGGCTTTACGGGAACGCCTATTTTTGCTGCAAATGCTGGTTCTAATGGCAACCCTATGCTTAGGACAACAGAACAGGCATTTGTAAATGTCAATCCCAAAATGTATAATTTTTAGAATCTCAAAATGTACATTAATTAGAATTTAATTGTTACTACTTTTCTTTGATTCAAGCTGATCCATCTTATCCTTTAAACGATAAGAAGGACCAGTTATTTTTATTATTGTTGAATGGTGTATTAGCCTATCTAGAATTGCATTAGCAAGGGTTATATCTGAAAATACTTCTCCCCACTTGCTAAATGGTTGATTAGTCGTAATAATCGTTGAATTCTTTTCATATCTCTTATTTATTAGCTGAAATAGTAGATTTGCACCTTGCTTATCTATTGGTAAGTATCCTATTTCATCTATAATTAGCAGCTTATACTTAGAAAAGTGCTTTAACTTGGCTTCTAATCTATTCTCTGCATGAGCTTTGTTTAGTTGCATAATTAGATCATGGCAGGATATGAAATATGTTATATATCTTTTTTTAGCTGCTGCAATTCCTAGTGCAACAGCTAAATGGCTCTTTCCTACCCCAGAGGACCCATAAAAAAGTATATTTTCTTTGTTTTCTAGAAACCTTAAGCTCTCCAAATCTAACAATTGAGCTTTATTTAATGATGGTTGGAAATCAAAATCAAAATCTTCTAGTGTCTTTTCAAATGGGAAAGCAGATACTGCTATTTGAATCTTTGAAGCTCTATCATTTCTAAAATCTAATTCTTTTTCAGTCAAGTGTAATAATGCTTCCGTAAATGGAATTTGATTTTTAGTTATTTCCTCTATATAGTTAGGCAAGTAACTTCTAAATTTCTCTAACTTTAAAGTCTCTAGATTATTAAGTAGTTTTGTATAGCTTGTCATATTAATCACTCCTCAAGAAAAATATCCATACTCTTTAAGTTGTTTTCAATGAATTCCTCAATCCTTTCATCTGAATAATGCTTCAGAGCATCTGAACGAAGTATTTCTTTTACATGTTCTTTTTTGTAATGAAGAATTTTATCAGATATCCTATGACAAGCAATTAAATCTTTTGTATAATAGATATATATTTCAGAATCAATTTCTGAAATTGTTGTATATTTACCAATATATTTGGTAGGTACAGAGTATTTTTTCCCTTTATACCTGATCATAGATTCTTTGGATACCTTGTACTCTTTTTCGTGGTGGAAATATGATAGAAGCACATCCATTTTAGGTAAAGGGTTTAAATACTCTTTCTCTTTTTGAAATCGTAATAAAGGAACTTCATTAGTTGCTTGTGATATCTCATTATTTATCTCCATATTAAATGTATTTACTATTGCTTCTAACTCTTCAAATGTATCAAATTCTTCGTTGTAAGGGGTTAATCTATCTACTAACTTTGCCAAGGTCTCTACCTTACCTTTAGTCTCTGGTCTATATGGTCTACAGGTTATTATTTCAAATCCAGCATCTATTGAAAAGTACTTAAATTTTTGATTAATAGCTACATTTTTAAAGGTTGTCCTACTCCTGTCAACAACAGAGGACATATTATCGAATAATATTTCTTTAGGGACACCACCTAAGTATTTAAAACCATGGGTTAAACACTCAAATAACGTCTCCTGAGTTCTATCTGCAGTTAATTTTAAATATTTAAGTCTAGAGTATCCTAGTACCATTAGAAATATGTTAACTTCAAATATTTCACCATGTTTACTGAACATATTAATGCTTTCTTTCCAATCTACTTGAGCTTGTAACCCTGGGCTTGTATCAAATCTCAATGTGGCCTTTTTTATCTCAGACTTCTTATGATCTTTTACAAAGTTGTTAACTGTATGATAACCGCCAGTGTAACCTTTCTTTTGAATGAACTTATATACAGACATTGAGGTAGAACCATAGTTATCTACTTTATCTATGATAGTTTCCTTGAAATCGTCAATTTTACTCTTAAGATTTCTAGGTTTTCTAGTACCTGAACTAGGGTCGTTTAAATACCTATCAATTGTCCTTCTATCACAGTTAAATCTTCTAGCTAATTCACTCTTATTCAAGACATCAAAATCCTCCCCTATCAGTTTAATTTGGTTAAGTACATCTTTCCGCATAATATTACTCCTGTCATAGTTTTTTAGAAATATTATACAAGAAAAAATGTACAAATTTGTACATTTTGAGATTCTAATTTTTGTTCATATTCATTTTAACATTTACA
>NZ_JCANTN010000029.1:0-24362 GCF_059568515.1 Soehngenia saccharolytica DSM 12858
GGTTATTCTTAATATGCAAGAAAATCCTGCATCTTAATTTTTATCTGTTCTTAGATTTTAGAGCCTGAGGTAAACTAGCCACCCGCTAGGGCTTGCCCTTGATGGCGTGTAAAAACAATGCTACAATGCTGCGAACGAGACGGTGAAACTTTTCTGTTCTTGAGTTTTTTCGCCGTCGGTGTTAACTTAACAGCATTGTTTTGTAATGCAGTCAAGGGTGGCGACAACTACCATAAAAGTATAATTTTGCGATTTTCTAGGTTCTTATGAGCCTATTTTTTTTATCCTGTTTTTTCATAGGCTACTTTACACTATCATTAGTTTAACAATATATACCCTTTATGTGTAGTTTAAAAACAGATGAGTTAGTTGATATCAATTAACTCATCTGACACTCTCATTTATTCTCGGTTTAAAATGTATTATCTTTAATGCTTTTATTATTACAATTTAAGTAAATCCATAAATTTATTTACTTATCTAGAAAAATTAATTGTTTCCCATCAAAACAATAGAAGCCATTACCTTCAGCTCTAACTCGCTTTGTATCAAAGTTATTTATTGAATCTTTTTCCACCATATCTCCAGACTGATTTATTTCTAATACTTTTATAGCGCTATTTCCTTTGTATTTAAACAGCATAGAGTAGCTCCCATCTTCGTTATTTATAAATTCAAGGCAGTCACTGCCATCAAGGTCTACATTTTTATCTCTAATACTAATAATCTTATCTACATTTACATTCAATTTGTTATCTTCTACCCTGTAGGTTAAATATATTATTTGAGGCTCAATTAAACTTTTAAAATCACTTTCCTTGTATCCTTTGTATATAACTAATTTGTTTTCTTCACTTTTTAATATCTTTATATCCCTCATTATATCATCACTTAATTTATCATATATTAGGTCATTACCATTTACATAAGCAAGATAAGTACCATCGGCTTCTCTGAAAAGAAATACAAACTGATTATCTCCCAAACTTATGCCTTCATTCATTTCTGAGGCTGTTTCATTTATTTTTTTATAGAAAACACTCTCACTTATTGTAGCATTAGACTTATCAAAAATCTCCACTGTCCATAGGTTTCCATTATGATTAAATCTCTGAAAAAGAATACTTTCATTGTTTTCCGCTATTATCTGATATCCACTCGATTTAAGCGGATAACTTCTTAGATCCTTTAGGGATACAAGTCTATCAATTTCTTTCCCCATATTTTTTTGAACCAATATGTAGTTTCCGCTACTACTTAGGGTTAAAAGATCTTCTTTTTTAATTTCTTCATATCCTATGTTCACTTTTTTTACTACTGAATCATTATCGTCATAATAAGTATATTTGAGGTATCCATCATAAGGCTCTACATAAAAAATTGGGTTTTGTACTATATTAAAAGTCTTGTCCCCATTATTTTCTTTGTCAATAAAAAGGTCTGTTTTTGTACTAATACTACATCCACTCATAATTATTAAACATATTAGTAAAATTGAAATTAAATTTATAATTTTCGTCATTATTTTAACACCTCTTTGTAAAAATTCAAACTATTATTAGGCTTAAATGTTCTAATAAGCTTTATTGTTCCTATCAAGACTAACATACCAACGGCTAAAATGAAATTTGCAACTTCTTCTAATTTATCAACTTCTGGCACAATAACTATAAACCTGCTAAAAAATGGCTCTCCTGTTCTCGTCATACCTGTTGCAATTTCTTCTGCTGTGTCATAATTAATCAGTGATATATTGTTTCTAAATATATGGTTTTCATTAAATTCAAAAAAACCGTAAAATGTTCTCTCTATTAGATACTCTTCACTATCCATCACACCATCTTTTTCTACATATTTATAGTCTCTAATATAAACTTTATCTCCTTTTTTGAGATCTCTAAATTTTTCATTGTTTTCTAATTCATTATTAATAAAAATAAAATCATCTTTTACATCAATTTCTTCAATATTAAAATATTTTAATGCCTTTGTCTCAACTCCAAGTATATTTGTCATATCTAGGTTGTTTATTTGGCTATCAGTAATCTTTACTGGATGAGAAAAGTCAAAAAATGAGGACTCTACTCCATCCAGAGAATTAACTTCATCTCTTAACTCTAGGGGTATATCCATAGGAGATTCCTCGTTATACACTTCTATAAAATATAAATCAGTGTTATCAACTATATCTGTTTTAAATTGATCCTTCACTGATAATATTATCCCTAATATGAGATTCATTACCAAAAGGAAAGATATCATAGAGAACATTATACCTGTGAATTTCTTGAAATTCCTTCTAAAAAATAATAAAACTATTTTCATTTTTTTACCCCCAACTTGCTTCACGTAGTGTCAAATATAAAGATATATTTAGACACCCAAACTTTGATATTTAAACATTTTATATCATCGATGGTGAATTTTTCTCTGAATAGGAATAATGTGAAGTTCATTATTTGTTTACTATAATTCTATAAATCATAAATATAAAATCTAATAAATTTCAAAGTACTGTCACTTTTTATTATTTTTCAATATCAATTATTGATGTATTAAAATCATATGATAAATCTTCTGATTTAAACCAAAGATCAGATTCCTGCATAGGCATGGACATCCTTACCCAGTCTTCTTTTCGCTCTAAGATTGTCCCTACTCCATCTTGTAAACCTTTTTCATTCCCATTAACTTCATCATAGCTCATTGCATTTTTTACAACAGCTTGGTTAGCATTATTGGCAAAAAGTTACTCGTCATAACTGAGATTACTTTTATCAATTGTTCCTCGAATACGTGGAATATCCCCAAATGCTTGAACAACTCTGCATTCATTACCATTTTCCTCAATTACTATTACCATGTCATTTTTATTTAATTGAAATTCTTCATTTTCTAATGCTTGATAAACATTATTATCATTTGTATCTACTGTAATTACATATGGGTCTTTTAAAACTACATCTTCAGTGATTATAGCTACCTTACCTTTATATTGAACTAGTTGATCATCAGATATTATTTGTTGGGCTGTATCTTCTGGTAATTCTGTATTTTCATCAGGAGGATTTTGATTAGTACAGCCTATTACTATAAATCCCGTTAAAACTATTACTACTATAAGCAATATAAGTTTTTTCATGAAATCACCTTCCTCATATATACTCTTCTGATATTGTTTAATTCCTAAATAAGTAAAATTTTTATCTTAATTGGCTTACATTAGTTACACAAGGAATTATATAATCATCATCCCCACAAAATCCTATTTCTGACTTTGAAAATCCTATCAAGTTAATAATTATCATTAAAATCAAGCATAATTTTAAGTATCTAGTAACAACTCCCATATGTATACTACCTCCTAATAAACCATTGTTATACCTATATTCATTAAATATTAAATTATATATTTTTATGTTATACTATTTTATAGAAATAAAATACCCGATTAAAATCGGGGGTGGAAGAAGGGGATACAATGTTCGAATCATATGACACAAAAAAATTTGGAGAAAAGCTAAAGGAATTAAGGAGATCTTTAGGCTTTTCTCAAGCAGAGGTTTCAAGGGAAACATCTATTAACATAGATACTATAAGAAAGATTGAAAATGGTTTTTGTATTCCGCGTAACGATACACTGGTTCAATTAAGCCTATTTTATAAAGTGGACTTACTTAAGCTTCTCTCTAATTATCAAAGATATGGATTATTATTTGATTTCTATAAGAAAATTGATCATTTAATGATCTATGGGAAATTTAATCAAATTCCTAAATTACATAATGAATTTCTCATTGAGCTAAATCAAAGTGGTGATTTGCATTTAATAAATCATATTGAATTAGAACAAATTGATTGTTTTGTATCAGCTGTTAGTTCTAGATACAGAGGAGATATATCTCAAGCTCTCGAAACCACATGTTATGCTATTAGTTTGACAAATCCAGAATTTAATATTGAGAAATGTTCAGATTTTAGATACACTGCATTAGAAATACGATTACTTGTAGTTGCTGCTGCCTGTTTAGGCGACTTAAGAAATTGTGAATTGAGTATAATTGTTTCTGAATTTATTTTGAGTACTCTTAATATTGATAGTTTTAGTGATAAAACAGAAGATATGTATGCTATTAAATCATACGCAAACATCTCATATAATTATCATAGACTGGATAATCACTTAGAAGCACTTAAATATGCTAAAAAAGGTATTGAATTGTCATTAAATAAAGGACACATAGATATGCTTCATTTCCTATTTTTAAGAGAGGCAGTTGCTAAGTTAAATCTTGGTAATGAAACTTACTTAGATTCTTTTAAAAAATGCCTATATATTTTAAAAATAGAAGGTAATATGAAACATTATAATTATATGGTCGATTTAATAAGGGATAAATATTCTCTTGATTTTTCAGAACTTTAATTTAGCTATGGTTCTTTATTAAACTCTATGAAAAAATAGACTTATTTCAATAATTTACGATTAAAATAAATTTATTTAAGGTCATCTATTATTTACCTTTTTATATAAATAATATTCGCTACATTTTTAATTAATGTATTATCATAAATTACAAATATTATCATATATTTATAATCCTTTGATACTATCTTAATGGTTGTTATAAGAATCCTGCTATTGGCTGTATGCCAGTAGCTTTTCTTGTATTCGCCCATCCCCATGCTTTTTAGTTGCCTATTCCTAATTTCTGTAGGTTTTCGAATTTAGTTTTAACCTTATTCCATTAGATAGAATTGATCCATATTATCTCTGGACATGATTTCTTCTAGTATTCCCTCTGTTGATTTGTTTGTAGTAACAAATCTTGTTTCAACCATGGTCCATACTTTGTTTTCCCCTATCCATAAGACCTCCCCGTATAAGAGCGACCATATTCATCCCTTGTACCCTCTACCTTAACTGTATATAGTAGTAGTGGATTTTCACCACCCAATTGTTACCTGTACTGGGTGCACACAGAATACGAACTAGTGGTAGAAAATATCACTAGTTCGTTCTAATTTTATTTCTTAGATTTTAAATTTTAAAAACACTTAATGTTTTTCAGTACCCTCATATCAAAGGCCTTTATTTTCTTGTCACAAATGTGTTATCTCATATCACAAATATAACCATGCCCGACTGTAGTATATATACTGTCAATAAATAACTATTAATTTTTATATAGTCAAAATTTATTATGTGTTCTGTGACCTTTTGCACAAAGAAATACATCCCTCATTTAGCTAAATTGTGAACTCAAGTTTTTCTGTGATACTTATTACTTCACCATCTTTCACTTCAATAAAGAAAGGAACTCTTTGAGCAGGAGGTTCATCAGAATATGATGTTTCCAGATGTTGAATGAATTCATCTTTTTTTGTAGTAGTATAAGATCTATCGCTGTCTTCATCATTTATAAAAAGAAGATCCGAATCAATAAAAGTATATGATGTTTTGTCTGTTAATTCATATTCCTCTTTCTCTATGTCTGGGTTATGAATATAATACCCATTAGGAAGATCCTCATTTTGATTTAATTCAAGTTCTGCTATTCTATCAATATCTTCAATCGTAACTATTTCAACTCTATCCAAATATAATGTATTGTCTTCAATAACTATATACCCAACCAAAGATTCAGTTTCTGTCTGTTCTTCTTGCGGAGTACATCCAGCTAATACAAGCACATACGCCATAACAAGTAATATGATTGTTCTTTTTTTCATAATAACCTCCAATGTTTTCATAATGGTCATCCTTTCATTTTTTAGTTCTGTGACCATTGCCCTTATCACTTTATTTGCATTATAAGTGATAGGCACTCAATTACACAAGTGAAGTCAAACATATGTATTTATGCTTTTTAAGGGATTAACATTACTGCTTCTTACCCATACTGCTATAGCAATTATAATAATTATTAAAATTGAAGTTGTTGTTATATTCTTCTTTTTCATTACTTATCTCTTCTTTAAATCAAGTACTATTTTCCAATACTTCTGATTAATTTTATTTTAAGGGATCATTTGCAAAGGAATAATTATATTTTATTAGTTTTTAATATCAATTACTGATGTATCAAAATCATATGACAGATCTTCTGATTTAAACTAAAGATCAGATTCCTGCATAGGCATGGACATCCTTACCCAGTCTTCTTTTCGCTCTAATACTATTCCTATTCCATCTTGTAACCCTTTTTCATTACCATTTTCCTCAATTACTATTACCATGTCATTTTTATTTAATTGAAATTCCTCATTTTCTAATGTTTGATAAATATTATTATCATTAGTATCTACTGTAATTACATATGGGTCTTTTAAAACTACATCTTCAGTGATTATAGCTATCTTACCTTCATATTGAACTAGTTGATCATCAGATAATACTTGTTGATCTGTACCTTCTGGTAATTCTATATTTTCATCAGGAGGATTTTGATTAGTACAGCCTATTACTATAAACCCTGTTAAAACTATTACCGCTATAAGCAATATAAGTTTTTTCATGAAATCAACTTTCATTAAGCATACATTAAACTATTTATATATTCAAGTACAATACCAAGTATCTTACTTAGCATCTAAACAAGGTCAATCTTTCGTACCATTCAATAAAAACCTCTCGAATTGATGCATGAAATTCAGTATTAAAAGGCAATGTCCCAAATAGCAAGCCTAATACAATAATAGAAATTGATGCTATTTGGTTGTATTAATAGAAATTTATTGTACTAGGAAAAGAGTAAATCAAATAAAAAAATTATTTTTTTATGGATATTTATTGTAGACTTGTTGTGGTTTTTATATTCAGTTTAAAAGCAGATGAGCTAATTGATATCAATTAGCTCATCTAACATTCTCATTTCTTCTTGCTGTAAAATGTATTTTCTAATGGATATTTATATCTAAATATCCCGTCTTTTTTATAATAGGCGTTTTGTAAAGCAGGAGCCATAAGTGTTGCAACAATTTCTCCTATTCCCTTTGCTCCATAAGCTGGTTTGTCCGATGGGTTTTTCTCTATTAATTTTACTTCAATTTCTGGCATCTGATGAGCTTTAAATAACCCAAGTGTGCCTAATTTGACTTGTGGCACTCCATCTTTTAATGGAAAATCCTCAGTCAATCCATAGCCTAGACCCATGGCAATGCCGCCTTCAACTTGACCTTCTGCCCCAGTTTTATTTATGATTTTTCCTACATCATGAGCTGCAAATACTTTTACGACTTTTCCTTCTTTATCTAATACACAAATCTGTGTGGCGTAACCGTAAGCAATATGACTCACAGGATTTTCTTTTTCTGAGCCCATTGGATCAGTTTTGTAATCGAATTCTCCTTTATACTCTTTTTCGTCTAGGTCATTAAGTGTAAGTCCACTGTCTAAGTCCTCTTTTAGTTGGGTGCTCGCAATCCTAGCAGCTTCTCCTGCAAATACAGTTTGCCTTGATGCTGTGGTAGTTCCCGAATCAGGAGTATAACTTGTATCGGGATGTTCAACAACCAATTTGTCAGTTGTCAATCCCGTCGTATACGCCACTATCTCCATTAGAACTGTTTGTATTCCTTGCCCCATATCCGCAGCAGATGACCTAATATACACTTTCCCATCTTTAATTTTTAGATTACATCTTCCTGTGTCTTTTAGTCCTACACCTATCCCCGAATTTTTCATTGCGCAAGAAATTCCAACATAATAATTAGGATCATTTTCATATTTGTAGAATTCTTCTTTTAAAGCTTCCAATGTCTCAACTATGGCAGTGCCCTCATCTGCAATCTGTCCATTAGGCAGCACTTCTCCTGGTCTAATAGCATTTCTATGTCTAATTTCCCAACCAGACAATCCTGCTTTTTCTGCTAATTCATTTATCAAGCACTCTATAACTGCCACTGATTGAGTTACTCCAAATCCTCTAAATGCTCCAGCAGGTGGGTTGTTAGTATAATACGCATTTCCTTCAATATCGACATTTTGATAATTATAAGGTCCGCCCATATGTGTACAAGCCCTTTGCAATACTGGCCCACCAAGTGAAGCGTATGCTCCAGTATCTGAAGTTAGCCTAGCTTTTAAAGCTAACAATTTTCCATTTTCGTCACATGCGATTTTTGCGTATATCTTCATTGCATGTCTTTTGGGGTGATAATTAATGCTTTCTTGTCTTGTAAAAGAAACTTTGACGGGTCTCTTTGTTAAATATGCACACAATGCTGCTTGATGCTGCACGCTCATGTCTTCTTTACCACCAAATCCACCGCCTACATAAGCTGAATGAATTCTTACTTTTTCTCTTGGAATCCCTAAATACTCGCTTATTTCATTGTATTCATCGTATATCCCTTGCCCACCTGTAATTACATAAACGCCATCTTCATAAGGCATTGCAAGTGCGGATTCAACTTCCATAAAAGCATGTTCTGTGGGAGGAAGCTCAAATGTTCCTTCTGCAAAATACTTAGCTTTACTGAATTGACCCTCTACATCTCCTCTTTTAACTTCTTCATGATCAAATAAGTTGTTTTCAGGAACTCTAAACTTACCAAAATGCATAAATCCCTCACCATGTATTTGATGAGCACCTTCTTGTTTAGCTTCTTCAGGGCTTGTTATTGGTTTTAGGATTTCGTATTGAACTTCTACTAGTTCACACGCTTTCTGTGCTATTTCTTTAGTCTCTGCCACAACCATTGCCAAAGTGTCGCCTATGCACTTTGTCTGTTCATTTATGTCGATCATGCCTGGCCAATCCTTTGCTAAATGCCCAATATACCTATTGCCCGGAATATCTTTTGCTGTGTAAACGGCAACCACACCTTCTAATTGTTCTGCTTTCGAAGTATCAATCGAAAGTATTTTAGCCCTAGCATATTTAGTAAATACATTTTTTCCATACAGCATGCCTTCTACATAATAATCATCTGCATACTTCCCAGTGCCAAGTACTTTGTCTTCTACATCTACTCTTTTTACTATTTCGCCTAATTTGATTGTGTTATCAAATTCTGGTATTTCTAGATTTTCTCTTAATATCTTTGCTGCTAATAATATTCCTTCTTCTATCTTCTTGTATCCAGTGCATCTGCATATATTAGTCTTTATTGCCATCTTAACGTCTTCTTTAGTTGGATCAGGGTTTTTATCTATTAAACATTTTCCAGCTATAACCATTCCAGGTATACAAAATCCACATTGTACTGCTCCTACTTTGCCAAAAGCATACACAAAAGCATCTCTTTCTCTTTGTGTAAAGCCTTCAATTGTTTGTATTTTTTTATTCTCTAATCTAGACAACTTTTGTGTACATGCTCTTTGAGCTTTTCCATCTATTATTACTGTGCATGTGCCACAAGCTCCCTCTTTGCAGCCATCCTTTACAGATGTGATCTTAAGCACGTCTCTTAAATAATCTATAAGCAGCATATCTTCTTTGACATTGTAAATATTATCATTAATGTTTAGAGTATACATTTTTTACCTCATTCCTTTATTTCTTTATCATTTAATAGAAAATTGTCATCTAATTTCAGACTTCTTTGAATGAATTTTCCCGTCTTCAATTCATCACATATTTCGCCATTTTCCACAACAATCTCACCTCTTAAAAACACCTTGTCTACTTTAAAATGCGATTCAAATCCCTCATAAACAGTATAATCAGACTTAGAATGACGGTTTGATTTTTCAATAATATACCTTTGTTTTTTTAATATAGTTATATCTGCATAGTTTCCTATGTTTATGCTCCCTTTATTTTTGATGCCAAATATTTTAGAAGGATTCAAGCACAATCTTTCAATTAAAGTGTTTAGAGAAATCCCTCTCTTTACTCCTTCTGTCAGAATCACTTCTATCCTTTCTTCAACACCACCTACTCCACCAGGAGCTAGTCTAAAATCATCTTTAGCAATCAGCTTTTCATCAAGCATAAAAGGACAATGGTCCGTCGCTATAACATCTATATCTTTATTTTTAATCCCGCTCCAAAGTGCTTCAATATCTTCTTTTGTCCTTAAAGGCGGAGCCATTATGTATTTTACGCCTTCATTGTCTTTTCTATCGTAATTTTCCATGTCTAAAGTTAAATATTGAGTACAGGTTTCACCGTATATATTCTTAGCTCCATTTCTTCTTGCATTAATTATCTCGCTTAAACCCTCTTTAGTGGATACATGGACAAAATACAAATTGGGATACCCTGCTATTTCAGAAAGTGAAATCATCCTATTTATAGCTTCGCTTTCTGATACATTAGGTCTTGAAAGGGCATGGTATATAGGTTTTCTGTATCCATTGTCGCCAAAATACTGTCTTAAATATGTCACTATTCCATGATTTTCGGCATGCACCGCTATAGTCGCTTGCAATTCTCTAGCCATATTCAAGACTCTCAGTATTTCTTCATCGGACAATCTGTTGTCGTAAGTCATATAGATTTTAAAACTCGTTATGCCTTCTTCCACCAATTTTTTCATCTCTTCAAAAGTGCTTTCATTCACATGTTGAATGACGCCGTGAAATGAATAATCGCAAAGACTTTTGCCATCTGCTAGTTTGTGATATCGATCTATCATAAAGTTTAATTCACAATTTTTTGGTCCAAATGCAATATGATCTACAATTGTAGCAGTCCCTCCACACAATGCAGCGATTGAACCGGAATAAAAATCATCCACAGCTCTAAATTTGCCTAAATCCAAGTCCATATGCGTGTGTACATCTACTCCTGCCGGTATAACTAAGTCTCCTTTTGCGTCAATTACATTGCCGTCATTTATATTTTCAATTTTCCCTATCTCTGTAATGAGTCCGTCTTCTATTAAAACAGAACCATAAAATGTTGTGTCAGGGTTTATTATAAGCCCATTTTTAATTAATGTCTTCATAATTTGCCTCCTAAGCTTTAAGGATATAGCAAGATGCTATACCCTTATGTCTCTACTTATTTTCGATGGCCTTTCTTTCTGCTTCTTCCTCTGCTAATGTCTTATTAGGCAATATTAAATTTAGTAAAAATACAACTACTGTAGCTAGAACAACTGGTGAACTTGCAAATACCATTTTAAACCACTCTGGCAAATATTGAAGTCCCTCAGGAGGTATTTGTGTAATCCCCATTCCTAGTGCTATGCCAAGCCCAACTATAGTTGTATTTCTAACTGACATTTCGTCTTGAACTATCAATTTCATACCAGTCATTGTAATTTGTGCAAATACAGATATCGTTGCCCCACCAATTACACATTGTGGTATAGATGTCATGAACGCTCCAAACTTTGGCACAAAACCAGCTGCCAATATGAAAAGCGAAGTCAATCTAAATACTTTTAAACTAACTACTTTTGTCATTGCAACTATGCCTACATTTTGACTATAAGTAGCTGTTGGCAATGCCCCAATGAATGAGCCTATTATACTCAAAATTCCATTTGCTTTAATTCCATTTGATAGTTCTTCATCAGTTGGTTCTCTATCCATACCACCTACAGTAGTGCCAGAAAAATCACCAACAGCTTGTACTGCATTGACTGCAAACATGACCATCATCGTGGCAATGGCCGCAGGTGGAAAATCAAATTTATACGGCACGATCTTTGGCAAATTAAACCAAGATGCAGTTTGAATGCTGTCAAATGAAACTATTCCTGCAAATAAACTAGCAATATAACCTACTATTATCCCTATTAAAATAGCAGCAAGTTTAACATAGCCTTTCCCGAACATATTGCACAATAAAACCACAACTAGAGTAAGCACTGCAATTCCCCAATAAATTAATCCGCCATATCTTGGATCGGTAGCCTGGAAACCACCAGCCATGTAGTTTACTGCAACTCTGTAAAGCGACAACCCTATTGTGAAAACAACTGTTCCAGCAACCATTGGCGGAAAGTATTTCCTGATTTTCTTGATGAATATGCCAACTACAAATGCTGTAATACCACCGAATATCTGTGCTCCAAATATCGCCCCTATCCCATATTCTCCGCCTATCGCCAATATTGTTGGGATATATGCAAAACTAACGCCAATTATTACAGGAAGCCCTGATCCAACGCCAAAGATTGGAAACGATTGAAGAAATGTTCCTATTGCTGCAATGAACATGCTTGCTTGTACTAATTGAATCCTTTGATTAGCGTCTAATCCAAGCGCTCCTGAAAGTACTAGTGCAGGCAATACGTTCCCTACAATCATCGCTAATAGGTGCTGAAGCGACATGGGTAGTGCTACTTTTAAACTGGGATTGCCGTCTAAACTAAATAAAGATGTATTTTTACTTGTATTGTTTTCCATTTTTTAACCTCCTAAGGATGTGTTAAATCAACTTCCAAATTTCCTTTGCCCTTTGTCTAGAGTCTCTATTTATCTTTTCCTCATCAGCAGTCAATATTGTCCTATCTCTCATTATGAATTTTCCATTTACCATAGTGTCGTTTACATCTTTCCCGCTTAATCCAAATATTAGATGCCCAAACCAGTTGTTCTCGTCTATTGGTGTTATTGGGTCATAAGAAAGTGTAACAACATCAGCATATGCACCCTCTTTTATGATTCCAAGTTCATGTTTGAAATAATTCCTCAATAACTTGGGATTGTTTTCAAATTGCATTTTCTTTGTTTCATTAAAACCAACGGTATTGTCATAGGTGTAAAATTTATGCAGTATATTTGCACACTTCATAGAGTCGAACATATCATTCGTGTATGCATCAGTACCCAATCCAACATTCATCCCCATATCTAGCATACTTAACACGTTAGGGCATCCCACAGCATTATTCATATTGCTTTGAGGATTGTGAACAACATTTGTTTTAGTTTCTTTTAAAATTTCCATTTCTAGAGGATTTACATGCACACAGTGCACCGCAATGCTTTTTTCATTTAACATGTCAAAGTCAAACAACCTCTGAACTACTCGCTTCTCATATTTTTCAAGCGAATCAAATTGATCCTGTATGCCTTCTGCGACATGAATGTGAAAGCCAATTTCTAATCCATCTGTGGCTTCTTTAACCTTGTAAAGGGTATCGTCGGATAATGTAAATGACGCATGTAATCCAAACAGCGCTTTGATCATGTCAGAATTGTCATTTTGGCAGTCTTTGATAAAATCTATATTTTCCTTTATTCCTAAATCTCGCTTTTGTGCTCCGTCTCTATCGCTGACTTCATAACACAAACTAGTTCTTATGCCGATCTCTAAAGCAGCCTCTTTTATCTTAAATAAACTGCCTTCTATGGCATTTGGGCTTGAGTGATGGTCTATTAAAGTGGTCACTCCGTTTTTTATAGATTCAATATAAGTAGTGTAAGCATTTAATTTGACATCTTCTAAAGTCAATTTTTTATCCAAATTCCACCATAAATTTTCCAGCACATTCAAAAAGCCTGAAGTGTCTTTATTTACATTCATTCCTCTCGCATATGCAGAATAAATATGACTGTGAGCGCAAATAAACCCTGGCATAATCAGTCTTTTATCTACATCTATTACTTCTTCATCTTTGTATTTATCCAATAAGTCTTTATATCTTCCAATCTCAACTATTATATTGTCTTTAATGAGAATTGCTCCGTCATCGATGAAAGTATTTTTCTCATCGTTTGTTATGACTGTACCGTTTCCTATAATCACTGCTTTCACTCCATTCTTTCAATACATAAAATAATCGCTTAGAAAAGATAAGGGTATTTCTTTATTAGCTCTTTGACTGTTGTCATAAACAAATCAGATGATTCTTCCTCAATATCTATTTCGATTTCTGCAATTTCCCCTTTAATACCTCTGATTAAATATTTAGATCCGTCCAATCTCTTTAAACCAGGATTATTTGAATGTTTAAAGTCTACTTCATTTTCAAAGATTGTGATTTTTTTAAAGTAAGGCTTTCCGCCTTTAGGGCAGAAGTCAGCGCAGTTTCCGCATTCGTTGCATCTTGAATCAAGATGTATGATCTGATAGCTCGCAGATAAATTTGGAACCTCCAATTTTATATTCGCTCTATTTGGGCAAGTATCCACACATATGCCACAACTTGTTTTGAAGCAATCGAATGCAGTGAGTTGATCATTTAAAGTTTCTTTTTCACCTTTGTTTTTATAGTTCTCACTTGTATTTGTTTCTTCAATCAATTTTGTTAATTTTTCCAAATTCAGTTTGCCCAATTCTAAATCTTGTATTTGTTCGACTTTTTTTGCAATGTTTATCGTGTTTAAATAACCTCTTGGTTTCAGTAAAATTGTAGAAAATGTTGCTGGCATTATACCGGTTTCCAATACTTTGCTCACATTTTCCTTGTCTATGCCACCTGAAAAAGATATATGTAGCTCAGGAAATGCTTCAAAGAATTTCTTTGCAACACCTATAGCTATAGGAAATAAAGGTTTTCCAGACAGATACATTTTATCTCCACTCAATTTTTCTCTGGTGTTGTAAACCGGAAGAGTATTGGTGATCTTTATCCCACTTGTTAATCCATTTCTATCAGAAATCTCTTTTAAATCTTTTACTAGTTTTACCGCATCATCAAATTGTAAATCGTTTTCAAAATCTGTCTTTGATAGCTCAATCGAATTGTATCCTAAATCATCTAGAATTTTTCTCACATTATCATAGCCCAAAAGAGTTGGATTCAACTTTACAAAAGTGTTCATCTTTTTGTTTTCAATCAAATAAGTGGCAATGCTTTTGATTTCTTCTTTTTTGCAGCCATGCATTGTGGATAAAGTCACTATATTTGAGATGTTTGGCGATATATTATCCACATCTTCAACAGTTAAGTTGCTGAATCTACCTATATTTTCCTTAAGTATTGCAATTGCATTTTTAAATGCGTTGGTGTTTGATGCATCTTTTAGGTTTTCAATAAAGCTATCTATCTTTTGTGATTTTATACCTTCCAAATCATATCCTACGCTGATATTTATGATAAAATCCTTATCGTTTGAAATCTGAAGCTCTTTAGCCATAGCTTCAATTAGACAAGATGCGTATATATACTGCTCCATTGCATTTTCTACTGTCAATTCAGTCGACCACTCTACGTTATAACCTACATTTTTTGCGTCAATACAAGGTTTAGCAATCATTTTCTGCATATCAATTCCATCTACAACTTGCACTGTCTTTACTTCGAAATACCTAGAACCAGTCAAATAAGCAGTGATTATATTTTGGGCTAGTTGTGTATGCGGTCCTGCTGCGGGTCCTATTGGAGAAACTAATTTATTTCCTAAGTAATCAATAGAAATGTCTTTTTCGTATCTATAGAAATTATTCTCTTCTATTTCAAAAATCTTTTTGTGCTTTTCATAGTCATTTAAAACTACATCTAGCAATTTGCTAAAATCCATGGGAATTAAATTGTCACTCATTATAAACACCTTTCTTTATTATGACAAGCCCTTAGAGGGCTTATCATTATTTAGAAGTATATACTGATGGAAGCAATGCGTACACAGCTGCGCATTTTACTAAGTCATCTTTCCATGTCTTCTCATTTGGTGCATGAGCTTGCGCTTCTGCTCCTGGACCAAATCCAATAACTGGTATTCCATTTCTACCCATTATAGATACGCCATTAGTAGAGAAGGTCCATTTGTCAACTAGAGGTCTAGAAACTCTTTCTTGTTCTGTTTCTTTTGATCCAGTTCTCTTGCTGCCATAAAGAGATTCATAGGTTTCTTTAAGCGCTTCAGTTACTTTATGGTCTTCTGGTATTACCCATGTTGGAAAATAACATTCTATTGGATATACAAGCCCAGTCCAGCTTGGTCTTTCATATGTGTACATGCTCACCTTTGCATTGTATTTTTTAACTGCCGGTAAAGCTCTTATTTCATCTAAACAGCTTTCAAAGGTTTCTCCAGCTGTCATTCTTCTATCCAATGATATTGAGCAAGAGTCAGCTACTGCGCATCTGCTTGGTGAAGTAAAGAATATTTCTGAAGTTGTAACAGTTCCTCTGCCTAAAAATCTAGCCTCTTTCCACTTTTTATTGTATTTTTCGTCTAACATCTTAACTAAACCTTTAATTTCATTCTCATCAGAAGCATCATTCTCATTTAAATCTCTGATATTTAGAAGGATTTCAGCCATCTTGTATATAGCATTGTCTCCTCTTTCTGGTGCGGAGCCATGGCAAGAAACTCCTGAAACATCTACTCTGATTTCCATTCTTCCCCTTTGTCCTCTGTAGATGCCACCATCAGTAGGCTCTGTTGAAACGACAAACAAAGGTCTGATCTTGTCTTCCTTAATGATATACTCCCAGCAAAGACCATCGCAATCCTCTTCTTGTACTGTTCCTGTAACCATGACAGAGTATTCATCGCTTAAAAGATTAAGCTCTTTGATTATCTTTGCGCCGTATACTGCGATCACAATGCCGCCTAATTGATCTGATGTACCTCTTCCACCAATTTCCGTTTCAGTTTCGTAGCCATCATATGGGTCGAATTTCCAGTTTTCTCTATTTCCTATGCCAACTGTATCAATATGAGCGTCAAATCCAATTATTTTTTCGCCTTTGCCTATAAATCCAAGTATATTTCCCATTGGATCGATTTGAACTTTGTCGAAATCAAGCGCCTTCATTTCTTGCTCTATTCTCTTAACTACTCCTTCTTCTTGAGCACTCTCTCCTGGAATTTTCACCAAATCCCTTAAAAATTTAGCCATGTCTTTTTCATATTTTTTAGCAAGCTCTAAAACTTTTTCTTTTTCCATGTTCTTTTTTGCTCTCCTTTATCTAATTAATCTAGCTTTATTTTGATCAAATAAATCTTTCATCGTGACTTCAGGATTTTTTATCTTTTGTAAAAATATCATCGCAGCTATTACATAAGGTTTGTAGCTAGCTTCTTTATATAATGGCACTCTATATCTATCAAATACTGATTCATCTACTTCTCCCTCTTTACAGCTTAGCCCTGTAATATCAGCTGGTAAGCAATGCATATACAAAGCTTTTCCACCTTTTGTGGTAGCCATTAGCTCCTCAGTGCAAGCCCAATCCTTATGCTCTGCATTTTGCGCCAAAAGTCTTTTTTCAAGCTCTTTTATCTCGTCAAATTTTCCTTCGCCATATAGGTTAGTTCTTTCTTCCATGGCTGCAAATGGAGCCCAGCTCTTTGGATAAACAATGTCAGCATCTTTGAAAGCTTCTTCCATTGAATTAGTCTTTGTAAATGATCCGCCATAATCCTTAGCGTTTTTCAAAGCTACTTCTTCTACTTCTGGCATGATTTCATATCCTTCTGGATGCGCTAGAACAACATCCATTCCCAATCTCGTCATAAGTCCTACTATGCCTTGAGGAACAGAAAGCGGTTTGCCATATGAAGGAGAATAAGCCCAAGTCATGGCAATTTTTTTGCCTTTTAAATTTTCTATTCCACCGAATTCGTTTATCAAGTGCAATGCGTCAGCCATAGTTTGAGTTGGGTGGTCGATGTCGCATTGAAGATTTACTATAGTAGGTCTTTGCTCAAGCACTCCTTCTCTATATCCTTCTTCAACATAGTCAGCGACAGCCTTTTGATATGTATGTCCTTTTCCTATATACATATCGTCTCTGATTCCTATGACATCAGCCATAAACGAAATCATGTTTGCTGTTTCTTTTACAGTTTCGCCATGAGCTACTTGAGATTTTCCTTCTTCGAAATCTTGAACTTCAAGGCCTAATAGATTGCAAGCTGAAGCAAAAGAAAATCTTGTTCTTGTAGAATTATCTCTAAATATCGAAATGCCTAGTCCCGAATCAAAGACTTTAGGGCTTATATTGTTTTCTCTAAGCCTTCTTAACATATCAGCCACAGTCCATATAGCCATCAACTCATCTTGTGTCTTGTCCCAAGTTAGAAAAAAATCATTGTGATACAAATTTTTGTAATCAAGTTGTTTTAATTGACCCATCAATTCATTGAAATTCATAATATCTCCCCTTTTTTTATTCGTTTGGATACGCACCGTTCCATACTACATTTAAATATCCTTCAAAATATGTGTCGCCTTCTGTGCTAAATAACAGGCAAATCGAATTGTCATCTAATTTCATCTTTTCTCTAATGTCTTTTAAATCATCCAATCTCATAAGCTGTGATACTACGCCAGTTGTCACTGCGCCACTCTCGCCTGATATTACTCTTTCGTCTTTTCTCAATGGATTTCCTAAAACTCTCATTCCATGAGCAGCAGTATTATCTGGAACTTTTAAGAAAAACTCACAATTCGAATGAAGTACTTCCCACCCAACAGTAACAGGTTCTCCACAAGCTAATCCTGCCATAATTGTGTTCATATCTCCTGTAACGGGATGCAATCTGCCGTCGTCGTACTGAGCGGTTTGGAATAAGCAAGCAGCCTTGTCAGGCTCCACAATCGTTATAATAGGTTTATTCTCTTTGTATGCTGAACTAAAGAATCCTGTCACAGCAGAAGCCAAAGAGCCAACCCCTGCTTGTATAAATATGTGTGTAGGCACAATATTTCTAGAACTTAACTTATTGTATGCTTCATATGCCATAGTCATATACCCTTGCATAATCCATCTTGGTATGTCTTCATATCCTTCCCATGATGTATCTTGAACCATTACATAACCTTTTTCTTCTGCAATTTTATTTGCATATCTGACGCAATCATCGTAATTCAAATCCAATATCTCGCATTCTGCACCATGCGCTCTAATTCTATCTCTTCTTTCAATAGCACTTCCTTTTGGCATATAAACAATTGCTTTCTTCCTAAGTTGTTCGGCAGTCCAAGCTATGCCCCTTCCATGATTTCCATCTGTTGCAGTGATAAAGGTTATATCGCCAAGCTTTTCTTTTGTCTCATCGCTTGTCAGTTCCTCAAAAGTCAAATCCTCAATCTTTTTATTAAGTCTTTGAGCAATATACATGCCTATAGAAAAACTCCCGCCTAAAACTTTGAAAGCATTCAGCCCGAATCTAAAAGACTCATCTTTAACAAAAATATCCTTTACTTTTAAATATTCTGCTAAGTTTTTCAGCTCAACCAATGGAGTTTCACTGTATTGAGGAAAACTCTTATGAAACTTCAAGACTTTTTTTGCCATATCTTCACTCAAAAAGCTCAAATCGGCTTTTTTTCGTGTCTTTATGTCGTTTGCAACGATCTCGTATTTTGTACTCATCTCTTCACCTTTCTTCCCATTGAACTCTTGCTATTATATAGTGCAAGAACCATGCCAAACAATCGTTTGCAAATTTGGAAATATTGTATATTTTATAAAATGAAAGTTAGTAAAATGCTAGTTTTTAAAATGCATAAAATAAGCTATCCTTAGAATAAAATGGTATTTTTATCAATTTGATAATGGTTTATCGTTTTGATAAAGTCTAAAAGCTTCTGAATATGTGATTTATTTGTCGATTATCATTTTGATAAAAACAAGGTTAAAAAAACTCGGGTTTCCCCGAGAATTTATAAATTTATTTTTTTCTTTTTATAAAATTTATAACTAAAGTATAGTACAGCAACAATTGCTAGCCCTAAAATAATGTATTTGTAGCCAGTGTAATATTTTAAGACATTTTCCCACGCTTCGCCAAACAAAGCGCCCAAATTTACTAAAATTGTGTTCCAAATTAAACTCCCTATTGATGTGAGGAGCACAAATTTAAAAACATTCATTCTAGCAAACCCAGCAGGAATTGAAATAATGCTCCTTACAATAGGAATGCATCTACATATTAAGACAGCTTTTTCTTCATACTTAGTAAACCAGTCTTGAGCTTTGTCAATGGATTCAGGTTTTAATCTGAGTCTTTTCCCGATCTTAGTGTTCAATAGATTTATTAGGCTTTCTCGTGTAAAAGCTCTGCCTACAAAATAAAGTGTCATAGCTCCAATAAGCGAGCCAAATGTCGCATAGACAATGGTCCCAAATACATTCATATCTGTTGTAACTGTCAATGCTCCGCCTGAAAGCAAAACCACTTCAGACGGAATAGGCGGAAAAATATTCTCTATATATATAAGTATAAATATGGCAAAATATCCATAATTATTCACGAAGTCAATCATTGCATCTTGCATAAAAACACTCCAATACACTATTCGTTAAGTTTTCTATAAAGTGTCGCAATTCCAATTCCTAATGCTTTTGCAGCTTTCATCTTGCCATCTGTAGTGTCGCCAAAATAATCAATAGCTTTCTTTATCTCTTCTAATTCAATCTCTTTTAATGGTCTGATCAAATCCTTCGAGATGTTTATCTCGTTGTTGTTTCTTATATTTAATGGAAGAGAAGAATTGTTTATGACACCATCTTCCATCATATTCACCATAAATTCCACAGTGTTTTCTAATTCCCTAACATTGCCATACCACGGATAATCTAACAATTTCTGTACAGTATACTCTTCTATTTTAACAAATTTTTTCCCAAACAGTTTCCTATAATAGTCTATGAAATAGTACAATAAATCTAATATATCTTCTTTTCTCTCCCTCAACGGCACAATATGAATTGGAATGACATTCAGTCTGTAATAGAGGTCTTCTCTAAATTTATTCTCGTTTATCATCTTTCTCAAGTCTTTATTAGTCGCAGCTATTATTCTTAAATCCAATGGTATAACTTGGTTAGAACCTATTCTTGTGACTTTTTTGTCTTGAATTACTCTTAAAATCTTCGATTGCAAGTATATCGGCATGTCCCCTATTTCATCTAAAAAAATCACGCCGTTGTTTGCGAGTTCAAATTTTCCAATTTTACCCCGTGGATCAGCGCCAGTAAATGCCCCTTTAACATAGCCAAAAAGTTCACTTTCAAGCAGAGGTTCAGGAATGGCAGCACAATTTATCGCCACAAACCTGTTGTTTCTTCTATCTGAATTTTGCCATATAGCAGTAGCTACTACTTCCTTTCCGCTACCGCTCTCTCCAGTTATAAGCACTGTTGATATTGAATTAGATACTTTCTTTATCTCCTCTTTCAGAGCCTTCGTTTGAGGACTCGAGCCAATTATTCTATCTGCTCCCATTACATTTATTGTAGATGTCATCTCATAAATATTTGTATGAACTTTGTTGATATCCCTAAACAGCATGACTTGTTTGTACATCGGATTATTTGGTATATCTATTATATCGCCAATTACTTTGTTTTCATTTTCACCTATTTTAACCCTATATTCTAAACTATTTTCAACAGTATCACCTGTAGGTATTATCCCTATCTTTTCTTTATTAATTATTCTAGTTATGCCTAATTGTTTTTTGGCGCTTGGATTTATGGTATCTACCAGGCCGCCATTGTCGATTATTATAGCGCCCTCATCCATGTTTTTGATTACCGTTTTTAAAGTATCATACATAGCCGACCTAAATAAAGACTCCTGCTCTTCATAAGCCCTGGTAGAAATAAAATCTGCAATTTGCTCTAAAAACAGCAAATAATTATCTAAGTTTTTTACAATGTATTCTTTAGCTTCTTCAGTAGGGCAAGCCATGCCAATTACTCCTAAAATATCTTCATTTAGCTTAATCGGCATGGATATTTCAAATTTCTCTTGGCATATATCTTTTTCCTTGCAGTTTTTACATCTTTCATCCTTCCCAGGTTCATATACGATTTGCCTTTCTCCTGTCAGAATGGCATTTTTATATATGTGTGAATTCTCTGAGACATCTTCATTCAACAATTCGTTAAATATTCCTGTACCAGCAACTCTTATGAGTTTATAGTTTACAACTTCAACATCGACCCCTGCGATAGACGCAGTGATTTGTGCATATTTTTGAACAATCTGAGAAATATTTGAAATATCGTACATAAAACCACCTACAAGTTCAATAATTACAAATAATTATATCACAATATGGGTAAATATTGAATCAACTAGAATAAAAAGGAGCGATAACAATTGGAAAACCACAAAATTTATAGTATGCCTTTCGCACAAGTCTATGACCTCTATGTGAAGAAAGTTGAAAGAAAGGGAAAAAGCAAAGAAGATGTAGATAAAATAATCATGTGGCTTACTGGGTATGATGAAGAGGATTTAAATAATTCATTAGAAAATAATGTGACATTCCAGGAGTTCTTCGAAAATGCTAAAGAGCTTAACCCAAATAGAGAAAAAATAAAGGGTGTCATCTGCGGGATAAGAATAGAAGAAATGAGCCCTTCACTGATGAAAGAAATCAGATATCTCGATAAATTGATTGATGAATTGGCAAAGGGCAAAGCTATAGAAAAAATACTGAGAAGTTAGAGTGAGTTCTACAAAAATTTCAATATAATCTCCCATTCTCTTTTTTTATTTTCATATTTCATCACATTGGCTGGGCTAGTTGATGGCAAGGCTTTAAATATTATTTCATATGGTATATTGGCCTTTCCCTTTACTTTCTTTTTAAAAACTTCTTCTGCTTTTTTGCCATTAAAAAAAACTGCTTCGATGTTTTTTTGCGTATTAAAAAAAGTTTCGAAGTCATTCGCTTCTTCATTTTTAATATTTGAGTCACTACTTCCATCTCTTTCGCAAATTCTTATAACATCCCAAAGCGCTATACGATTCTCAATGAGTAGGTTTTTCTTCTTTTCATAGTCATCTGCTAATTCTTCATCAAATAATTCAAATATTATCTTCCAAAAAGCGTTTTGCCTGTTTCCATAGTATTGATGCCTATTAAGCGATATCACGCTTGGCATGCTTCCTAATATTAATATTTTGCTATTTTTTGATGCTATTGGTTCAAATGATTCTATCATATTATCTCCTCTTAAATTTAAATAAAACGCAATTATGGTAAATTTCTTAATACTGCCTAAAAAAATATTTGAAAAAGCATATCCATATTAATTCATAAATGAGGAAATTGCATAATTAGCTTTTTTAATCAAGGTTAAAAAAGAGTATAAAGAATTAGCCCATTAATAAATGGGATTTTGAAATTATTATTAATATTTTCGACAGTAAAATCCTCAATTCTTAGTATATTTATGTAGTTTGTTAAGCTGCTTTACTTAAAGATTTCATTGTGTTTATTGCTATGGTACCTGATATTAGCGCTATGCAATTTAATATTGCGTGGACCTTGACTTTTTTAATACCTTTAGACCTTACATTATTGAGGTTTAGGTAGCATTTTAATCTACTAAAACACCTTTCTACGGAAGTTCTTTTATCATATTGCTTTTTCCAAGCATCTGTATATCGTAAAGGATAACCATAATACCTTGGATTTTCTTTATAGTTTACTTTAAGGGTATAGCCGTAATTAGAGCTTGAGCACCAGTTCATCCCGTGTGGACAATCACACTGTCCTAGGGCATGAGGGCATCTAAATTTTAAATAATTTCCATCTTTGCCCCAGTAAACTAGCTTGTAGCCTCCTGAACAAATAGGATTAAAATCTTCATCTAATCCTTCAGGTGGAGCATAGCTACCCCTTGGATTGTAAGCTATTATTGGAATGCCTTGATATTCGTTGATTATGGTCTTGTAGACATAATTAAGATCATAGGCAGAATCCATAGCATAATATTTAGGTTTAAAGGTATCTTTATAGTTTTCAAAGAATTGCTTTATCAAAGGCAAAGCCATGGTACCATCATAATTGCTAGCTGGGGAGATTAGCAGATCTAGTGGCAACTCACTTTTGGAATCACAAAGAATATGGAGTTTCCAACCAAACCATCGTATGTTGTTGCCATTGGTATCTTTTTTCATTCCCCAGTTTGGATTAGTACCGTCGTGAACAATGTCTTTCTTTGGCTTAGCAGCTTCAAAAGAATCCAATTTAGTTGAATCTATGGAGATATGCTCTCCGTCAATGATATCAAGTTCTTTAGCTTTAATAACTAAGTCATGAAAAATCTGTTCAAGAGATTCTGAGTTTGATAGTTTTTCAAGAAATCTACTAAAATTGGATTCAGATGGTACCTTACCAAGTACATCAAAACCACAGCAATATCGAAGTACAGGATTTTCTTTAAGCTTGACAACTAAATCCTTAATAGTATCAATTTTTTCAACCTGCATTGCGATTAATGAATAAATTAAAGCCTCAGGCTCATAACCTTTAGGCCCCTTGGAATTAGAAGGTTTCCTGAGTTCGTTAGCAAGTTTAGAGACATCAATATTAGATAAAATTAATTCTAATCTAGATTGTTGCTGAAATTTAATAATTTCTTCAAAGGAAAAAAAAGATGTTTGTCGAATATACATGTTAAGTGATTTCACCCCCATCGTTTTTTGTTTTGGTATCACTTAACATATTCGATATTAATGGGGTGAAATCCTTTTTTGTTATCGTAGAAATTAGTAAAATCAACGTTTTTAAATTATGAAATTTACTCAA
>NZ_JCANTN010000030.1:0-22394 GCF_059568515.1 Soehngenia saccharolytica DSM 12858
ACCATAAAAGTATAATTTTGCGATTTTCTAGGTTCTTATGAGCCTATTTTTTTTATCCTGTTTTTTCATAGGCTACTTTACACTATCTTAATTTTTTCCTCCCAAATAAACTTCGATCAATGAACTGTCGTTTCTTAGCTCCTCAGCACTCCCTTCCATGCTGATTTTACCTACTTCTAAAACATAAGCATAATCAGCTATTTTTAATGTTTGCAATGCATTTTGTTCTACTATTAAAACAGTAGTACCATCACTTCGTATTTCTTTGATAATTTGAAATATATTTTTTACAATTAATGGCGCAAGCCCTAGGGATGGCTCATCTAAAAGCAACAACTTTGGACTTCCCATTAAAGCCCTTCCAATTGCAAGCATTTGCTGTTCTCCACCGGACAGTGTCGAAGCGATTTGATTCTTTCTTTCCTTTAAAACTGGAAAATATGAATATACTCTGTCAAAATTATTTTTCAATTCTTTTTTATCCTTGACAGTATATGCACCAGTCATCAAATTCTCTTCCACTGTCAAATCTCTGAACACTTGCCTGCCTTCAGGAGATTGTATTATTCCTTTTGCAGCAATTTTATGAGGAGGTAAATTGGTAATATCTTCTCCGAAAAATTGAACGCTGCCGCTTTTAGCTTCCAATATACCTGATATTTTTCTCAGTGTCGTGGTTTTACCTGCTCCATTTGCGCCAAGAAGTGCCACTATCTGCCCTTCTTTGACAGATATATCTATACCTTTTAGAGCTTCTATGCTTCCATAATTAACTTTTAAATTTTTAATTCCTAAACACTCATTCATCAGTCGTCCTCCTTTCCAAGATAGGCAATTTGGACTTGTTCGTTTTCCTGTATTTCTTTTGGTGTGCCTATTGCTAAAAGCTTCCCAAAATTTATGGCACAAATTCTATCGCATAATCCATTTACAAATTTCATGTCATGCTCAATCAATAGAATTGAGCAGTTTCTCTCATTTTTTATCTCTTTTATGATATTTACTAAAGACATGGTTTCAGAGTCATTTAAACCTGCAGCGGGCTCGTCTAGAATAATAAGTTTTGGATCTAGCATCAATGCTCTAGCTAGCTCTATTTTCTTAAGCACGCCATAAGGCTGCCCAGCTACAAGCATGTCTTTTATAGATAATAGTCCAAAGTGATCAAGTATTTCCTCAGCTCTTTTTTTAATCCTGTCTTCTTCTTCCCTTGTCTTTTTAAGTCTGAAAAATTGATTAAATAGTGACGCTTTAAACTCAATATGTGCACCAACCATTACATTCTCAACAACAGTAAGTTCCCTTATGAGCTCAATGTTTTGAAATGTCCTTACAAGACCTTTCCCAATTAACTCATGAGTTTTTTTCCCGACGAGGTTTTCAACTTCCCCCGTATTTGTTTTAAAGAAGATATTTCCCTCATCAGGCTTGTAGAATTGAGTTATACAATTGAAAACAGTAGTTTTTCCAGCTCCATTTGGGCCAATGAGCCCAAATATTTCTCCTTCATTGATGTCAAAAGATAAATTGTCAACAGCCTTCAAACCGCCAAATGCTATCGAGAGGTTTTCTACTTTTAATAATTTATTTGTCATATTATCCATTGATGTTCTCTCCTCTCTTAAATTGCTTATTGAAATTTCTCTGTATATCGTATCTCATGTTTATCAATCCATTAGGATAGAATAAAATGACTAAAATAATCAACAACCCATTGAATATATATGCAGCACCATCTATGCTTCCAATTATAGGCAATCTCTTTAAAATTAAATCTGGCACTCCAAACACTATAAAAGCACCGAGGATTGTACCTGATATACTCCTTATGCCGCCTATTACAATAACTGCTAGAATATTAAGTGAAAGCATCAATATCCACGCATTTGGATAAGTGTATTTTACAAAGTGCATATACAATACTCCACCTAATGCTGAAAATGCTACTGCGATTGCAAAAGACAACAATCTGTGTCTGTAAATGTTTATTCCCATAGCACTAGCTGCAGCCTCACTGCCTCTCATAGTAGATAGAGCCCTTCCAGTATGGCTGTTAACTAGATTGTGCATCATAACCATGACAAGAACTAGAAAGAACACAATCAATATATAAGTGCCATTTCTATCTAATTGTAAAAATCCCAGAAGTTTAGGGTATTGAGCTTGTTTTCCAGAAAAACCATTTGTTACAAAATCAAATTCAACAAATACTTTTCTCAAGATTTCAGATATGGCAAGTGTAGCTATCGCTAAATAATATCCTTCTATTCTTAACGAAACCAGTCCTGTTAAAACACCAATCAGCATAGGAACGGCAACCGAAATTATTAAAGCCAGTTCAAATGGCAATCCCAAATCTGCTGTAATAAACGCTGTTAGGTAGGTCCCCATTCCCATAAATCCCGCTGTTCCAAGAGATATAAGGCCTGAATAACCCAACAGCAAATTCAACCCCAGAGCAACTATAGAATATATCAATATGCTTGCTACAGTTGTTAAAAGGGAATATTTGACTAAACCTAAGCTGACTAAAAGTGGCAATAATGAAAGAATGATCCCAAATAGTGCATATTGGCTGTAAGGTTTGTGTGTTTTATATAAGTCAGTTAATTTATTATTCATTCTTCTCACCTCTATACTTTCTTTATAACTTTCTTGCCAAATAAGCCAGTAGGTTTAAATAAAATTGTTATCAAAATCAACAAATACAAAATTGAATCGCTCCAGATGGATGAAACATAAAACGATATCAAATTGCTTGCAAAACCTATCAAGTAAGCTGCTATCACAGCTCCGTAAAAAGAAGTAAAACCACCTAATATACACGCCAACAATGCCGTGACTTGCACTGTGTCCATCATAGATAAATTAACACTGTTTGTTGGTGCGAGCATCAATGCGGACAATGTACCTAGCGCTGCTGCAATAGCCCATGAAGCTCTTGTAACAGATGCGGTTGGAATGCCCATCATTCTCGCCACAATATCGTTTGAGGCTGTAGCTCTAACCGAAAGTCCCCATTTAGTTTTTTGAAGGGCAAAAAACAAAATCCCCATCAAAACCAAACCAACTACTATATTGAAAATGGCATTATATGATATGGTTGCTCCGAAAAAGCTGTAGGAACCGTAAACAAATCTTGGAAATTGTAGGGGGTCGGTTCCAAACAGCATTGGAGCTAAACCTAGAAATATCATAATAAGACCTAAAGTTATAATCTGCTTTGAGACAGGATTGACTTTTTGTGCTCTTGAAATTACAAAAAAGTCCACCAACACACCGAGTACTAATGCAAAAACCATTCCAACCAATGCCGCCAATATCGGCGATATTCCGGTTCTAATCAGTACAATTGTAGCTAGAAATGCACTAAACATACTGATTGAACCTTGTGCAAAATTTGTTGTAACAGATGTTCTAAAGATGAGTATTATACCCAAAGCTGCTAGAGCGTATATTCCTCCTGTTTCTAAGCTGTTGAGCAATATTTGTACGAATATGTCCACTAATTCTCACCTCTTCAAACTATTTTTATTACTTCGCTAGCTGTACTTATAAATCCAAGTACATTGGAAGCAAATTCTTCTGGTTTTTCATACATACTAGCATGCCCACTTTCCTTTATCATCACCCATTTTGAATTTGCTATTTTTTCATGTATTAGCTTTTGATACCTTACTGGCGTTGTGATGTCGTATTCTGCACTAATAATTAGCGTAGGCATTTTTATCTTTTCTATTTCCTCTCTTATATCTAGATTCTCTGCACTGTCAACAAGTCTGATGTAGGCTTCATACCAAGCTTCGTCAAATACAGATACAAACAAATCCTCTCTTTTTTTGAGCCATTCAATATTTTCTTCATAGAACTCAACCGAATAAATAAATGGCATAGTAGCTTTAAAAAATGCTCTACCATCATGATTTTTCGCAGCGTAATTCCAGCATTTTCCTACATCTCTAAGTAGTTGTGTCGTATAGCTTGTCGTGTTTGCCAATATAAGAGAAGATATATTCTCTGGATACTTTAGGGCAAAATTTAAAGCGACCTCCCCTCCATATGACACTCCAACTAGATTAACTCTATCTAACCCCAACTCGTCAATTACGCCTTTTACTATATCGGCTTGGAGCTCTTGAGAGTAAGCTTCATTCGCTTTTTGTGATTTCCCTTGATCTAGAAAATCAATTAAAACCAATTTGTTGTTCTTGCTAAAAACATCTATGAAGCTATTCCAGCTTGAAGTAGACATCATTATTCCATTTAACAGTACTATTGCCTCTCCTTTCCCATAAGCCTCATAATATATATCGTATCCTTTTATTTTTACACTTGGCATGATTAGCCTCCTTCTCTACCAAATCATAAATTCGTCTGCTTGTCTTTGTAGTTCTTCTCTAAAATCAGGATGAGCAATATTTATCAAAGCTTTTACTCTCTCTCTAATTGATGTTCCTCTTAGCGAAGCTACACCATACTCTGTGACTACATAATCCACATCATTTCTCGAAAGTGAAACTGCAGCGCCTTTAGTTAATGCTGGAACAATCTTAGAAATGGTCTTCCTTTCATCTGAACCATCAACTCTTACATTAGCAGTTGAATAAAGTGCTATGATTGATTTTCCTCCAACTGAATTTTGAGCTCCGATTGCAGTGTCAGCCTGTCCACCAGTTCCACTAAACTGAGTATGTCCTATAGATTCAGATGCACATTGACCGGTTAAATCTATCTCTATTGTGGTGTTAATAGAAACCATTTTATAGTTTTGTCCTATAATATATGGATCATTAACCCAAGATCCTCTCATTACATTTACTCCAGGGTTATCGTCAACAAAGTCGTATAATTTTTTTGTTCCCAATACGAAAGTAGTAACCATTTTCCCCGGCATTAAAGTCTTGTATCGTCCAGTAATTACTCCCGCATTGTATAAATCAACCATGCCATCTGTAAGCATCTCGGTGTGAATTCCAAGGTCTTTTTTATGCATTAGTTCTTTTGCTACTGCATTTGGTATACCGCCAATCCCTAATTGTATAGTCGACCCGTCATCAATCAGATCTGCTATATATCTTCCAATAATTTTATCCTTCTCAGAAGGTTCTACTATTTCCAATTCAGGAACAGGATAATCAGCTTCTATTACATAATCTATGTCATTTATATGAATTACTGAATCGCCAAAAGTCCTTGGCATCTGTGGGTTTATCTCAATAATTACAATGTCACTCGCCTCAATCATTTCTCTCTCATAAGTTGTGCTCAAAGAAAGCGATACATAGCCATGTTTGTCCATAGGAGCTCCTGTGCCTAAAAAAATGTTTGGTTTCCTATGGAATATTCTCTTTTTCGCTGCTAAATGCAAATGGTTTGGAATAAAAGAAACATTCCCGTTCTTATGGGCTTTTCTAGTAGCTGGAGTGAAAAACCATCCATCCATGGTGAAACTTTCTTTGTATTCTGGATTCATGAAATACTCATAATCCCCTAGAGGCAAGCATGTAGAAACATTTACATTCTTTACTCTATCTGCAATTTTGTGAAGGTTTGATAAAAATTCTCTAGGTTCAGCAGCGGCTAATGCCGAAACTAAATTGTAATCCGATTTAACTAAACTTAAAGCGTCTTCTACCGACAGTAATTTACTCTTGTATATCTTTTCAAAATCCATTTCTAGTCCTCCCATTCGCCCCATTTAATAACATTTGCTGCCCATGCATATCCAATCCCTGCTGCAATCATTGATATTACTGTACCATCTTTAATCTTACCTTGCTCTAGGCCCAATTGAAGTGAAAGTATTTGATCAATCTGCCCAATATGTCCATAATGTGATAAATATATGGTTTGATCTTCTGAAAGCTCAAGATGTTCTAACATAGCTTTGTGTTGTGAGTATTTAAAATGCAATACAGCTAAATATCCTAACTCGTCTTTACTTATGTTAGATTTTTCAAAGGCTCTATCTATGCAATAGTACCAGTTCTTTAATGAAACTTCATTTAATCTATCTTTCATGTGCTTTGCATCAAATAATCTAAGTGACTTATATGCAACATCTACATTTTCTCTTGTTATTGGCTTTTCAGTGCCACCATATTCGACTCCTGCATCTCTTGCCATTGAACCATCAGTGACTATGTGTGTGCCTAATAAAACATTTCGATTTAAATTTTTCTTTAAAATGATCGCTCCACCGCCAGCAGCTAAGTTGTACATCATAGACATATCTTTATCTGTATAATCTACAAAATCTCCGTTTCTATAGCCACCAACTATCATAACTGTGTTTATTTCATCATCTGCAATCATCATATCTTTTGCTATCTTCATTGCAGAAACTGTCGAACAGCATCTCTGCTGAACATCTATTGCCCAAGCATTTTCTGCCCCTATCTTCTCTTGAATGTATATACCTGATGTTGTCAACGGATATTCTTTCCATTCCTCCCCTATACAAAGAATTAAATCTATTTCTTTTGGATCTAAGCCAGTCCTTTGCAGAGCATCTAAAGCCGCTTTAACTCCCATCTCTTGAGTGCCATCTTCTTTACTAGGTATTGGCTTTTCAATTATCCCAAGTTTTTCAATTATCGCTTGTTCTGTCCACAAACCTTTTGTAGCCTCTGATATTTCTTTTGCTGTCATCCTGTTTTTAGGAATATATATTCCTGTTCCTAAAATTCCTACATTTATGTCATTATTTGCCACTTAAAACCCTCCCTTATGCCAAAAATTCTAATAACACTTTCATAAATCTATCTAGATCATCTTCCATCGGTGCATGCCCACCGTTAGGTAATAATGCTAATTTAGCATTTTCTCCTATCGCATTAGCCATTTCTATTCCCATTTCTTTTGGAACTACTAAATCGTTTTCTCCTTGCATTACTAAGACAGGTTGAGTTATTTTGTCAACCTCTCCACTCCCTTGTTCAGCTCCATTGTGCTCATGAGAAATATTAAAGTGAACTAAAGAATAATCTATATCTACTAAATTTCTCTGCATTAAAATTTCATCTAGATATCGTTGATATCTTTCTTCTTCAGGTTTTTTAAATGTATATATTGTGTTATCCCAAACGAATTTAATGAAGTCCTTGTTTTTGTCTTCATAAGCCCTTAGTATTGGCAGTACTTGAACTGGATCTTTTTCAATTTCTTCTTTTGTGGTCAAGAACTGGCCTATTATAGGTTGATTATTTTCATCTTTTTTAAATATTGGGTATCCTTTAATCCCAACTGATTCAACTAATGCAATTTTTTCAACCATTGCTGGGTAGTCTATTGCAAAGTACATTGCAACACCACCACCAGTTGACCAAGCGACTATAGAAAATTTATCTAGTTTTAATTCATCACAAAAAAGTTTTATATCATTTGATAAATCTCTTAAGGAATCAAACCTGTTGTTGTAGCTTGACGCACCAAAGCCTCTCATATCCATTGCATACGCAGTATAATCTTCTGGTAATTTCTCCATCACTGTGTCCCAATGCATTGAAGACGACATATTCCCATGAATCAGAAGTAAAACCTTTTCCCCATTTCCATGCTTTCTATAAGCTAAAGTTTCTCCATTAGGTAAATCGATTTTTTTCAACATGATATCCCTCCTAAATTTAAATAATGCAATTAATATGCCAATCAACTTTTTACATTATATTGTCAACCTGTTCTTTTAACTTCGCTAGTCTTTCTGTAATAAATTCAGTGGTATTGACAATATATTTATTTGAATTTATCTGTTGATCTAAAAGCGTCTCAAAAGCGGATGAAAGTTTTATTATCTCTTCTATGCCTAAACTTAGATCAACTATTTCCGAATTGATGTTAATAAATTCATATCCCTCATCAATCGATATGTTTGAATTTTTAACTTTGCTTTGATATATATCTAGTAGTTTTAAATATGATTCAAATAATTCTAGTCTCTTATTCACTTCAATACTAATCGTAGAAAATTTCTTGTTTAGTTCATTCAATTCAATCGCGTTGTTGAGCACTTGATTTGATAAATCCTTGAAGTTAATAAATGAATCAAGCAAATTATCTGTCAGAGCATTTACCATTTCATTGTGTTTGTAATTTTGTGAAAAAGATATCGCTCCGATTATAGTGCCACTTTCATCCCTCACTGGAATTGCAACTGCATAATATGTCAATCTTCCATTGTCAAAATCTACTTTTCGTTCAATCTTTTCGCCTATTTTAATGCACTCATAAGCACATGTGTTTTGAATGTGGCTGTCTCCCGCTTGCAATTTGTGATCAAGATTTATAGCAGGAATATATAGAAGGCACTTATCTAAATCGCATATAGATACAGCAACTTTCTTATGGGTTAATTCACTATATATTGGCGCAGACTGTATTAAGCAATCTAGAATGTTCGTAATATCACCTCCTATTGTAAATATATAATGCAACTTCTATGCCAATAAAATTCAATTAAAAAACAATGTTAATATTCTAAAAAATAGTAATTCTGCAATAATAAAAATGTACTGTTTTTGAACATGTTCAAAAATAGTACATTTTTTCTTAACCCAATCCATATTTTTCTATTTTTTGATATAAGCTAGTTCTGCTTATATTCAATATTTTAGCTGTTTTTAATTTATTCCCATTAGTATAATCCAAACAACTTTGTATTGCTTCTCTTTCAGTTTGTTCCACTAAATTTTGAAGAGAATCAATTGCGTTAGGATTGATTTTTCGCTTGTTTTGCGTTATATAAAGTGGCAGGTGTATTGGCAGTATCGTGTCTGTCTCAGTTAAATTAATTGCCCTTTCTAAAACATTTTCTAACTCTCTTACATTTCCCGGCCAGCTGTAAGTTTTCAATAGTTCCAAAGCTTTTTTTGATATTTTGGGCACATATATGCCTAATTGGTTTGAAAGCTTCTCCATTAATTTCGCAGTAAGCTCTTCAATGTCTTCAACGCGCTCTCTCAATGGTGGTATCTCAATAGTCATTACATTTAGCCTGTAATAAAGGTCTTCCCTAAATTTCCCTTCTGAGATAAGCTTCTGCAAGTCTTTATTTGTGGCGGCGATTACTCTTAAATCAATCTTTACTGTTCTATTTCCACCTACTCTTTCAAATTCTCTCTCTTGCAGTACTCTTAAAAGTTTTGCCTGCATTTTTAAAGGCATATCGCCAATTTCATCTAAAAATATGCTCCCGCCATTTGCAAGCTCAAATTTGCCGATCTTGCCACCTTTTTTTGCCCCAGTAAATGCTCCTTCTTCGTATCCAAAGAGCTCAGACTCCAGCAATTCGCTTGGAATTGCAGCGCAATTTACTTTTACAAAAGGCATGTGGCTTCTTGCGCTGTCGTTGTGTATAGCATGGGCAAAGAGCTCTTTTCCTGTGCCGCTCTCTCCCAGTATAAGCACATTTGAAATCGACTGGGCAGCTCTTTTGGCTATGAATTTTGTTTGGCTCATCTTCTCGCTATTGCCTATTATAGTGTCCCATGAGTATTTTGCCCCATATACCTCTTTAAGTTGATTCTTGTACAAATGCACTTCAGTTTCCAACAACTTATTCTTTTCTATAATGTCCTTGAATTGCTCCAAATCTTCGAACAATACCATGCCAACGGCATATTTTACTTCTCCTTGTTCATCTAAAACTACTATTCTATGAACTATGGCAGTCCTGCCATTCCCAAATTTATGTTTCCATGCAATCTCAGATTTTTTACTCTTAAGCACAAATGGGAATCTAGTATTCTTGTCGATTTCAGCAACTGGTTTCCCAATGATGTAGTCCTTTGAAAATCCCAAAAAATCAGCAAATACTTGATTTATCATCCTGACTTTAGAATCTTTGTCAATCAAAATTAAAGGAACTGGCAAAGGATCAAATATTTTGTGTAGCATATCGACAAGATATTCGGTCAATACGGTGTCATGATCTATTTCTACTAAATTGTCCAATTTTTGAACACTTTCTGTATTTTTAGTGCTAATTCCTCCATTATTAAATGAAGCCATTGTTACTCCTCCAAAAATGAATTTGTATTTATATTAGCACATAAGTATAAAAAAAGAAAGCTGATGAAAATCATCAGCTTAAAGTACTACTCCTCCTGTAACTTCAAGGCAAGCGCCTGTTATAAAAGAGGCTTCATCAGATGCTAAGAAAGCATACGCATTTGCTATCTCTTCTGGTTCACCAAGTCTACCTAGCGGTGCTTTGCCTTTCATCATTTCTACTACATTTTCAGGCATTTTAGCTACCATTGGTGTTGCAATAAATCCAGGGGCAACAGCATTGGCTCTAACTCCCTTTTTACCCAATTCTTTTGCCCAAGTTTTGGTCATTCCAATTACTCCCCATTTTGTTGCAGCATAGTTAGTTTGTCCAAAATTTCCGTATAGTCCTACCACGCTAGAAGCGCTCAAAATAACTCCACTGCCTTGATTTACCATTACTCTAGCAGCAGCCTGCCCACATAGAAATACTCCTTTTAAGTTTACATCTATGACTTTATCCCATTGTTCTTCAGTCATTTTCAAAAGAGTTGAATCCATTGTAATGCCTGCATTATTTACTATACAATCAAGTCTGCCATATTTTTGAACAGTTTTTTCTACCATGTTGTTAACGCTTGCAGAGTCTGTAACATCAACTACTATGCTCATTACATCTCCACCAATTTCCTTTAAAAACTCTTCAGTCTCTAACAATTCCTTTTCATTGATGTCAGCTATTACTACTTTTGCCCCTTCTTCGACAAATTTTTTAGCTGTAGCTTCGCCAATTCCTCTTGCTCCGCCTGTGATTATTGCCACCTTGTCTTTTAATCTCATGATTACCCTCCTTATATAATTACTATCTACAGTAATTATATAAGCAAGATTCGTGCCAAAGAAAACTATTCTATTAAAGAAATAATATCTTTTAGTTTTTCAGATCTATTGTTAAGCTCTGAAACTAGACTATTTATCTCTTTTGTTATTTCGCCTTCTTCTAAAGAAATTTTTGTGATTTCATCAAATAACTCATTTAGACTATTTATAGCATCACTTAATTCTTTAGTTGTAATATTTACATCTTTGACATATTTCTTTATAACCTCTGAAAAGCTTCTTATTTCTTGAGCTATTACTCCAAATCCTCTGCCCTCATTGCCAAATCTAGAAGCTTCAATTGCAGCATTTATGCCTAGAATATTTGTGTTCTGTGAAATAGATTTTATAAATTCTAAAGTTTTCATAGTGTCTTGTAATTTTGAATTTGATTCTTTTATTACATTTGCTAAGCTGTTGTCTAAATTATCTAATTCTGTAGAGTTAATGTTGATTGTCTCTGTAATAGATTTTAATTTTTCAATACTTCTATATAAATCTTTCGATAAATTTATCATTTCATCTTGAGTTTGAGTATTTTCAGTAAATGTTACAGAGCCAATTATTTCGTCATCATCATTAAAAATGGGAATCGCTATGGCTATATAAGGAAATCCAAATACAGAAGAATCAACTCTCCTAACTATTTTTTCTCTTTTTTTAATGCAATCATATGATGCAGAATTTAAAACATGCTCTGAACCAACTTTAAGCTTGTGATCATGAGTTTTCCCAGGAACATATGCTAAACATTTTTCAAGATCGCAAACAGATACAGAAAAATCTGTATTTGTAAGTTCATTAATATATGGTGCTACTTTTACAAATGCTTCTAACAAATCCATTTCCTACCTCCAAATATAACTTAATTATGCTAATATCATAAGCAAGATTCGTGCCAATGGATTATAATCTCTCACCACATCTTGGACAATATATAAAATCTTCTTCTGCTAAGTAGCCACAATTTCTGCACATTTTTTCTCTTTTCCCAAGACAGTGCAAGTCTATCTTATCTAAATCTATATGAGATATTTCTCTTCTCTTAATTTTTTGACCTAAATCACTATCTATCTCTGCTATTGCATCGCAGCAGTTCATCTTCACAAAATATTTTTTATTCCATTTAAAAATAGGAATGAAAAATAAGAAAAAGTAGCTGTAAGTTAAAAACACTTCGATGTGTCCATATTTATTACAACACTTGCATACAACTAATTCATCATAATCTAACTTCTTCTCTTTTTGACTAATTCCTAAGATAAAAAACATATTATCACCATAAAGATCATAGTTTTTGATGTATAGCTCTTTCTCCTCCGATAAGTTTAGGTCTAGTCCTTATCATGCTCAAATGAGCTTTTCCTATCTCTTTAATTTCGCTCCTTACTACAACTCCTACAGGTTTTAAATGCATCCCAATGAACACATCTCCTATATCTATACCTGCACTCACTTTTACATTTTCTACAACTACTGGCTTTTCAAATATTTCCATTGCTGCTGTAGCAAACCCTCCACCCGCATGCAAAATTGGAATAACATTGACTATCTCTAAATTCATCATTTTAGCATATTCCTCTTCAACAACAAGAGCTCTATTTATGTGTTCACAACCTTGAACTACAGGATAGAGATTATCCTTTTTTACTTCTTCAACAAAAACACTTATAACTGCTCTAGCAATATCTAAGTTTGAATTTGATCCAAGCTTTTCTCCTATTATCTCACTAGTAGAACCACCAATAATGACTGCCTCTTTCTCATTTAATTTCGCTGCATCTAAAAGTTGTCTTGTGACAGTTCTTACGTCTTCTTTGATTTTAATTAAATCCATATAAACCCCTCCTATACATCAAAATCCATTCTAAGTAAAATATCCCCATTAATATCGATTTTTAACTTTAAATCTGGATAAATATCTCTTAAGACAATCATATCATATTTATTCAAAAATCGTGAAAGGTTATCTTCATATTTTATGATTGCTTTCCCCTTTGTACTTAAAAATGCAATAGATTTATATTTAGGCTTGATTGAGCTATCATTTTTAGTAATAAAAAAAGTTTCCATATAATCACCTGCCTTTCTTAATATTATAATTTATTTATTGCAAAATATAAGCCCATTAAGAATTTTCATCTTAATAGGCCTATATTTTTAGTGTGTTTTACCGTCACTGATTTTTATATCATTTTGTGTTTCAACTGTTGTTTTTATAGCAACTGTAAGTGCTGTGACAATGTCATTTATATTCATACTTGGAGTTGATCTTTTATCCACCGCTTGTTCAGGTAAATATGGAACGTGTATAAATCCTCCTCTAATATTTTTATACTTTTTGTCAATCAGATAAAGCAGCCCATACATGATGTGATTGCAAACATAAGTTCCTGCAGTGTTTGAAACGCTAGCTGGTATCTTTTCATTTCTTATGTTCGAAACTATTGATTTTATAGGTAGTGATGAAAAATATGCATTTTCACCATCTTCAAATATTGTTTCATCAATAGGCTTATTCCCTTCATTATCTTCTATTGAGGCATCACTTATATTTATGGCAACTCTTTCAACTGTCATATCAAATCTCCCACCAGCTTGACCTACACAAATAACTACATCAGGTTTTTCTTCCTCTATCTTCTTATCAAGTATTTCAATCGACTTTCTAAAAACAGTTGGTATTTCAACTTTAATAACTTGAGCTCCTGCAATTTTATCCTCTAATCTCTTAACCGCTTCAAAAGCGGGGTTTACTTTTTCTCCTCCAAATGGATCAAATCCTGTAATTAAAACTTTCATTTTTATCCTCCTATCTTCTAAAAAGCCAATGTGTGATTTTTCATTTTTTCTTGTTTATTTCAATCAAACAATTCCTCATACATATAATAATATAATATTTTATAAAAGTTTAAATAAAAAATATAAATTGTAAATTTAAATCTACATTTACATAGTATTCTTCTCCTCTTTTAAAACTATTCACATTCTTCCCATTTTGATCGTATAACCTTATTGGTTCTTCTACTTTCATATCTGAGCCAACTACTTTAAGTTTTATAACAGTGAAAAACCAGCCAGATATGTTGAAGTCATGTTGTCCATCTTCCCCAGGTAGAGTCTTTTTTGATGTGGTTACCCATTGACCATATTCGGAATAATTGATGTGTTTTGCCCCAGGGAGCTTATAATCGTCTGCTACGTTTAAAAATATTAGCTTGTACCCCGGAATATCCACTGGTTCTTTCCCGATTATATCCTTTGTGGTATAAGTCTTGAAATACCTACTTTTTTCTTCTCTATCCCAAGTGTATATCTGCCAGTCCCATGCGAGTATCTTCTTACCACTTCCAACTACACTCTTGTCATATAACTCTATTGTGTCCCCTACATTGATAGTTGCCTTTGTTTCTATGTCGTGCATGGTTTGTCCCTTTATCATGCTGTATTCAGCTTGTTTCTTTTCATCTACAAAGATTCTTTCCTTGATGTTTCCAGCACTATCTTTTATGACAAGCTCAAACCTTGGAATTGGAGTATAAAATCTTACTCCATGCTTATCTCTTAATATTTCCAAATACTTGTCATAACTTATTGGGTCTGGTTCTTCAGCATAGACTTTTTCGACACCCCCAACGTAAAAAAACAATACAAATGCTAATGATAAAAAAAACATTAAAGCAACAATATTTTTCTTTTTAATTACATTAATCATAAACACCTCCTTAATTATTTTAACCCTGCATAAAAAATAAATTCTCAGGGTTAATCTATGTATATATACGCAAATGAATAAAATTTTATACATTTAGATATAAAAAAAACACCCTTAAGGAAATCCCTTAAAGGTGCATTTTTTACCATTCATCAAATGGTATTAGATTCATTTCAGCATCATCTGCAAACAATTTATCAACATCTTCTCTTATTCTCACTTTATGAATATATGTTTTTGTGTAGTTATTTGCAGTAAAGTCTATTTGGAATACCAAAACATCTCCTTCTTTTGGAAGCACTACTTTTTCATTAGTTGTACTATTTACTTTTATAGAGTTTCCGTCCACATCAAGAAAGAAAACAGCTCTCCTTTGAGCATAAAGTTGTTCATAGTCTTGATTAGTATGGCGTTTTGCAATCTCTCGAACAAAATAATCGCCTTTTTCTGCCGTAAGAAAATCATCTATTTTATATTTAATCCAATCAGGATTTCCACCAATCATCTTAGCAGTTACATTAAGTCCCATATTCTTATATTCTTCGAGGTTTGTTAATTCTATTCTAAACCAGCTTCCATAAGTTCCTCTTGTTTGTGGAGGGAAAACAGTTATAAATTTTGGTTCAGGGAATGGGAGTTCTTCTGGGGTAGTATCTGGGTTAGGAGTTTTAATGTCAATTATATTCACATTTACTCCTCTTTGATATTCTATTGTTGCTCCAAGAGTTTCTGATACAAACCTTAAAGGAACATATGTTCTGTCTTTTAATAAAACAGCTTTAGTGTCTACAACTTTACCATCTTGAACATCCATTGGTACTTTTTTACCATTTACAGTCGCCGTGGTATCGCCAATTTTAATGGTTACAGTTGTGTCGTTGTTTTTAATAGTTGCTGTTTGAGTAGGATTATCCCAAGACACATCATAGCCCATATTTTCTGAAATAAATCTGAGTGGAATAATGGTTCTTGAATTTTTGTTAATAAAAGGATAACCGAAGGTGTCATTAAAGATTATTGGTTCTCCATCTATGGTTACCACGAAATCATTGTTTTTTTGAGGTAATTCATAGGGGAATGTTTGAAATTTGATACCGTTTTGCGTTGGTTGTGATGCTGTTATTGATGTTGATAGTATCATGATGAGTACCAATGATAATACAATAATTTTCTTTCTCATAATCTCCTCCTAATTATTTGGTAATATACATCATTATATACTATTTATCGTTTTGTTCCAATATTTTTTAAGCTTATTTGTTTTTATAAACGGAGGAAATATTTTTTTTAGTTTTTTATTTAACCTTTAAGAATTTTCCCTATTCCCTTTAAATAGTTTTTATTTAAGAAATTAACCAACCCGTCAATTCTATTGATAGATATTGCGCCGCCACTAAAACTAGCTAATGTTCTCAATGGCATTTGGTATATCATTGCGCTTATCATATTGCTCATTGTATTTTCTTCGTCAATAGACATTTTTGAAACCTGTTTTTCTACAACTCCAACTATTCTTTTCCCTATAAAAGTATCTTTTATCTCTCCCAAAGTTGTATTTCTTGTATAAGGTTTTGTAGCAATTGGTCTTGGAATAGGTCTTCCAAGTAATTTTTCAAAGTCGCTTTCGTTGAATATATAATTTGGAGTGATATCTTTATATTCTTTGAGTCCATCATCAAAAACTTCATCATCACTTTCAATGTATATCTCTGTTTTTAATCTTATATCTCTTGATGAGCTTCCTATATGAAGAATATATCTACCTGATTCTACTTTAAACTTGCCATTTTGAAAGACATATAAATCGGTTACTTTAATATTCAAAATCGTATGTTTTAAATCTCCTGGTTTTAATTCTATTTTTGCATAGGCTTTTAATTCTTTCTTTGGTCTATATACTTTTGAGTCAATTTTTTCTACATACAATTGGCATATTTCTTTACCTGTTCTATCCCCGCTATTTTTGAGATCAAAAGCTACATTTATTGTATCACCTTTTTTATATGTCGGCTTATCTGTACTTAAAGCACTGTATTCAAATTTCGTGTATGATAAACCATGTCCAAATGGAAACAATACCTCTGTTCCGAAACTATCGTGTGCACGATATCCTACATATAATCCTTCTCGATACTGCACTTGCCTTGGCTCTCCAGGGAAAAAGTGACTTGAAGGTACAGATCCTAAAGATAACGGAAAAGTTTCTGCTAATTTCCCTGAAGGGTTTACATCTCCAAATATAATCTCAGCGATTGCTTCTCCTGAGGCTTGACCTGATAAGTATTGCTCGACAATTCCGTCTACATCGTTTATCCATGGCATAAGCACAGGAGCTCCATTTGATAGAATCACAACTACATTTTCTTGTACTTTAGATATTTCTTTAATTAAAATATCATGGCTTTCAGGCAGCCTTAAATGTTTTCTATCAAATCCTTCACTTTCGTAAGAATCAGGTAGACCCACCATCAAAACAGCCACATCTGACTTGGAAGCTATTTCTATAGCTTCTTTTAATCTTTCATCATCCACTCTATCATTTCTTAAGTCATAACCATCAGAGTAAACTAAATTATCCCCTAAACGCTTTTGAAATTCTTCAAAAGCAATTGATAATTTAGTAGGATTTATTTGACTACTACCACTCCCTTGATATCTTGGGACTTTTGCAAATTCTCCTATTAATGCTACTTTTTTATCATTGCTTAAAGGTAAAATCGAATTATCGTTTTTGAGCAATACTATAGATTCAGTTGCTACTTTTTTAGCAAATTCATGATGTTTTGCTTTGTCATAAGTTTTAAATTCTTCATTCAAGTTGTTTTGTGATTTTTGAATCAATTTCAGCACATTTAAGACTCTTTCTTCTAACTCCTCCATAGTCAACTGTCCTGACATCAAAGCTTTTTTTACTTCTTCATTATACAGTCCTTTATTCCCTGGCATTTCTAAATCTAGCCCAGCTTTTATTGATGCAACTTTATCATCAACTGCAGTCCAGTCACTGACAACTACTCCATCAAATCCCCAATCATTTCTCAAAATTTCTGTCAAAAGTTCTCTGCTTTCGCCTGTTCTAACTCCATTTATATAATTATATGAGCTCATCACAGTCCATGGTTTAGATTCTCTAACTGCTATCTCAAATCCTTTCAAGTAAAGTTCGTGCAAAGTTCTTTCATCTATTATTGAATCAGATACCATTCTATAGTATTCTTGATTATTTGCTGCGAAATGTTTTAACGAAGTTCCTACATTTTGGGACTGCAAACCACTTATCCATGATTTAGCCATTTTCCCAGATAGAAGTGGATCCTCTGAGTAATATTCAAAATTACGTCCGCATAGTGGATTTCTTTTTAAGTTAACTCCTGGTCCAAGCAAAACAGAAACTTTCTCTGCTTGGCATTCAGCACCTAGATGTTCCCCGACCTGATATATCAGTTCTTCATCCCAAGAACTTGCTAAACAGCTAGCCGTTGGATAACAAGTTGCAGGTACACTTTTGTTTAATCCTAGATTGTCTGCACTATCTTCCTGCTTTCTAAGACCATGAGGTCCATCTGTCATCATTATACTTTGCAAGTTAAATTGTGGAATTTCATATAACTGCCAGAAATTTTTGCCTGATAGTAGATTTAGTTTCTCATCAAGAGTTAATTTTTCTATTATCTTTTTTGCACTCTCCATTAAAAAACCTCCTTACTCCGTTTTTAGTAAATTTTTCTCTTCCATTTCATCAATCATCCTTTGTACTTCACTTTCGCTGAGATCATAGTATTTACCAAAAACAATAAACGCTATAACTAAACCGATTATTGGTACTAAACTCAATGTTATCCATATCCCATTTAAAGCTTCAGCAGTCTGAACCGATGCAGTCCCTTGGTATCCAAAATAAGATATTATTAAGAGGGATAAAGAACTCGATATTGCACTTCCTAGTTTTGTAGAAAATGTTTGAACGCTAAAAATCATTCCAGCATTTCTTTGTCCATACTTATAAGCTCCGTACTCTACACAGTCAGCACTAAACATACCATTCATCATCATTGGTGCAATTAAGCCTATCATCTTCAAGAAATTTAAAATTAAAAAAACAATAACGTTTTCATATCCGACAAAATATTGAATTACACTGAATACAATTGAGGAACCTATCCCCCACATAAAAATTTTTCTTTTCCCAAATTTTCTAATTAACATAGGTGATATCGCAGGAAGAAGTATTATAGGAAGTGCCATAGTGATCATCATAATTGTATTAAATCCTATATCCCCCATATTCCATTTTGCAAAATACGGAGCTATTGTCATCGTAGTAAATGTTGCATTTATAGCTATATAAGCTATATAAAATATTAGCAAATATCTATTCGTACCTACCGCTTTTATCATTTCTTTTAAGCTTATATTTTCTTCTGTCTTATATTTTACTCTCTCTTTAACAAAAAATCTCAAAGGAAACATCAATATGAATGCTATAATCATCAAATAAATTATTGTAGACTGGTATCCTAATCCCGCTATCAATTGTGGAGCAATTATTCCTATTATAAGAGATGCGATTCCTGCAGCAACTCTTCCTATAGATATTATACTGACACGTTCATCTGAATTGTCAGTCATGACAGTTGCTAAAGCAAATATAGGAACATCACTAATAGTATAAAGTATGTCGTAGATTAAATATGAAACACTTGCATAGACCAAGTTAAATGTTGAAGAACCATTAAAATTCCAAAATAATAAAATAGTTATGATTGGCATAAAAATAGTTACTGCATCAACCCATGGTTTGTATTTACCCTTCTTTAAATTCACTTTATCTAATAAACTTCCAATTATGGGATCGTTTACAGCATCCCAAATTCTAGCCACTAAAAATAGTGCAGCCACAGAACCTTCAAATAACCCGACTTCATCCGTTAAAAAAATTGCTAAATATGAAACTACCATGAAATAAATTATGTTCTGACCCACGAACCATGACCCATATGATAGACGTTCAGCTTTTCCAGTTAGATAATTAATTTTTGTCATATTTATCTCCTTTCTTAATATATTTTCATATATTATATCCAGTTTCAAAATATTATGTATTCCATTATGTAACCTTTGCAATACCAATTTATGACTATAAAATAAAAGCTATATAAGTAATGTATATTTTAAAAAATATTACTTATATAGCTTTATTAATTTAACTAATCTGATTTCATGAGGGAGAAGTACAAATGTCTCATCAAATTTATCAGCCAATTCCATTTCTTCATACAATATTTTGGGAACTGAGCGAGATTTCAAATACTCTATTTGAACTAATGATGGATACTTGGGATACCCCATTTCAACCCAAGCATCAAAGCTAGAACCATGTTCTCTATTAACTATATATTGTTCTACTTTGTAATTTCCGCTCAATCCATTTAAATTAATATTAAATTTAGTATTATATTCATCAAAAATCGAATACCTATCCAATAAATTTATTTTAGAAAAATCTAAGTTTTCATATTGAGCATCATAGTGAATATAATTATGGAACATTAAATAGACATCGTCTTTATCTTTTAACACTATATAATTACTATTTTTTTCTAAGATATTACCTTTAAGTTCATGTAGGAGTTTATACGCATTATATGATGCTTTTGGTATCCCATTGTAGGTAAAAAGTCCAAATCCTCCATAAAATAAAGCTTTTTCTATTTCAAATTCATTATTTAAATCCGTTAAAGTCCAATAACCTATTCCCTTGACCTTTTCGAGGTTTTCTAAGTAGTTTTTAACAAGAAAGCTTGACATATATACTGTATCATGAATTAAATCTCTTGATATTGTTGAGCTATTAAATTCTGTAATCCAATACTCTTCCTTTGTAAAATTATGGAGTTTTTGTACTCTATCAATTGATAAAGTGATGTAATCGCTTACTTTATTTTCATCTCCTAATTTTGCTTTGTATTTTACAGCTTCATAATCATTTACATCTATTTTTTCTTTTAATTTTGAGATTTCTGTTATACTTTCAACTAATTCTACTGAATATACATGAAAAGAATAGAAATCCAGTTTTACATCTTTTTCATTTATATATTGATAAAATTTATCTAACCAATCTAAAAATAGCAAGAAGCTCATATTCCCAACTCCTCCTACTTTTAGATCTTTTGAGATGTTTTTAATCGTTTGATAAGTACTAACAAAAAACTCAAAGAATTCCTCTTTGCTACCATCCCAAAATACACCTTCTATTTCAGGTTCATTCCATACTTCAAAGTACCAATCCTTTACTTCATCAATACCATATCTATCAATTATATGTCTTATGAAATTATCAATTAAATCATTCCATTTATTTATATCACTAGGTTTCGATATAGAATCTTTCCACTTAAAAATCGTATTGCCATTTTGCGTTAATTTTGTAGGAATAAATGTTAATTCTATAAAAGGTTTAATATTAAGTTCCATTAAAGAGTCAATCAGCAAATCTAAATCATTGTAATCATAAAAGGTTTTCCCTAAAGAATCTTCATTGTAAATAGATAAAAAATCAGAGAAAATTCCATGGAATCTAATATATTTAAATCCTATATCTTTTTGGACTTTCTCTATAATATCGAGTTGATCTTTTCTCAAACCCTCTACTGAGTATCCAATTGTTATAAGGTTTTCCCATGGTTTTTGTAATGTTGGTAGTTCTACATTTACTTGATTTAAGTCTAATAAAATGTTAACTTCTTTGGTGGCTGTGTCTGCACTAGTAATTATTGGCTTTGAATTATCTAAGTATAAAAATAGCTCAGATAATAGTTCTTCTGTATTAATAGAAAAATAATTTTTAAAATCCATGTAAGATATATCTACTTTATGTTCATTTCTAAACTCATTCGGCGTAATTCCCATACTGTTTTTAAACGCTCTGTAATAGCTCTTTGTATCTGGAAATCCGTTTTTCAATGCTAAATCGACTATTTTTAAATCTGTATACTTCAAATCGTTTATCGATCTTGAAACTCTCAGGTTTTCAATATATTTTTTAATTGGAATGCCTGTGCTCTTTTTAAAGTACTTAGACAAGTATTGACTATTATAATGAAACTTTTCTGCTATCAATTTTATAGTTAAATTTTGATTGTCTATATTGTCTTTTATAAACTCAATTATCTCAAACACTTTTTCAGAGTCATTATTTATACTTGCCGAATTTGTATTATTTCTAACAGCAAAGTTATCAACCAATAGTAATATCAACTCTGTAAATAATAATTCTATTCTCAATTCATAATATTCTCCATGTTTAAGTGTTTGATCCATTATCATTGCTAAAAAGCTCTTTATCCTATCGATGATATCATTGTTGTCTTTATTTATATCTACTTTAAACGTCAAGTTATTTATTCCTTTATGTTTATCTTCAAAATAATCAAGATTAAATTGAAACACTAAAAGCTCACATTTGGGTTCGTCTGAAGATTTGAGTTGATGAATTTCTCTACTATTGATGATAAAAATATCACCTTTAATTAGTTCTGTCACATTGTTATCTATATAAATAGAACATTTGCCTTTTAAAACAAAAATAATTTCCGCCTCATCGTGCCAATGAAATGGAAATTGTTCAAGTGTCTGAGTGAATATTTTTATTGGTATCTTTTCATCTTTATTTATTGGCTCATAGTAGTAGTTCATTTTATTACTCCCAACATTAGTTTGGTAGTGGCAATAAGACACTCCTTTTTTTTATTTAAAACCTTATATTATTAAGGGTTACATCATTTTTATAAAATAAAAAACAATGACCCCC
>NZ_JCANTN010000031.1:0-22146 GCF_059568515.1 Soehngenia saccharolytica DSM 12858
ATATTTGGATTTTTAAGGTAATTTATTTTTTTATTTTACTATTAAGTGTATACTGCTATCATCTTTCTACTAAAAACATTTATTTGCTTTTGAATATAAGTAATGATTTTTTCTAATAAGCAGTTGTTTGAAAAACTTAAATATCTATAATATTTGCTACCACAAACATTACCACAAACTCTATAAAATATTCTTCTTAATGTACTAATTTCATGATGTTGTATTTCCTTAGGCATAATTGCCTGTTTAAACCAGTTATGAATATTGTATGCTATCATTTTTATTAAAAGATACAATTCATTGCATTTATGATTTACTAAACTATTTTCGCTAAAGGCGTAGCCTTCTTTTATTTCATCTATGTTATTTTCAACATCACATCGTTGATTATAATCTTGAAATATTTCTTCAGGTGTTAAATAATCTATATTTGTTACTATTGCTTGATATTTATATTTACATTCTTCGAACATTAACTGATTCATATTTTTTGGAATAATTTTTTCTCTTATAATCACAAATCTTCTTGCTCTTTGCCATTTAGGCAATGGAACAGTAATTTCCATAACAGATAAAGTGGAACTTATATCTTGCCATCTATAATCCTTCGGATTCTTATTTACAAAATCTATTATCATTTTAACAGTAGAATACATTTTACATTTAACAACATATTCTATTCCATTATCTTCAAAATATAAAAAGTTTTCTTCATCAAAAAAACCTTTATCAAGTCTAACTCTTTTAAGAATATATCTTGATGGTAGCTGGTTTATACAACTCTTAAAGAAATCTAAAAATTTATAATTACTATGGTGTCTACCATTTTCAAGAGTAATGTTAAGTAATTCATCAGTTCCTGAAATAAACCCAACTTTTTCTTTAAATGATGGTCTTCCATTGTACCTTGGATTATATCCTATTCCTGATTCTTCTTGATTACCAAAGATAGTTATTACAGTATCATCAATATTAATACAAACCTCTCGTATATCTTCAGTTGAAGACTTTAAGTCAAGTATTTTTTTATTTATAGTTCTTAATTCTTCTAAAGCTTCTGTTGGTAAAGCTTTTAAAAGGTCTCTACATACTTTTTCACTGGGTAATTTATCTATACCTTTAAACTTTTTATATCCTTCATCATTTCTTAATGTTTCAATGTGCATAAATCTTGAGAAGCCAAGAATATTTGCATCAATCATGTATTCTATAATTTCTGCAGTACTAAAAGTAGAATTAGCGGCCTTCTTATAGGTTACGCCTTTTTCTAAAATAGTTGGTAATCCTATTATTTGTTTAAACAATTCCACATAAGAAAAAGTTGCTACAGAAGAAACTTTCGTATCATTAAAATTTGCCTTTATGTTTAAAAGTCTAATTTTCTTCTTTAAATTTTTTTGATTTTGTTGTAAACTATTCATAGAAATCACCCTTTTGTGTTTTGTTTTTTTGTAATTATATTTTAACACTTAAAAGGGATGATTTCTTTTAATTTTTTTGGACAAAAAATCCTTTAATTTCAATGCCTTTCGGCATTACTTGCCGAATCCAAGATAATATAATATTTTACTTTAGAGATGAAGCAGAAATAGGAATATAAAGATTTAGAACCCACTGGTTTAAAGGTTAAAAAACTTTAGATTAGCGGGTTATTTTTTGTTTTGAATAAAGCTAAGTGGTAATCACTTAATATATTTGATAAAATAAGGGAAAATCAAGTATATGCGATTAAAGTAATTATTGTATATATGTAGAATCATGTGCAGCAGTAGCTTTGTCATTTTTTAGAATCATGTGCAGCAGTAGCTTTGTCATTTTTTAGAATCGTGTGCAGCAGTAGCTTTGTCATTCTGAGCGTAGCGAAGAATCTTAAAGGAGTGATGAATTTGTACTATGTATATATGTTAACAAATTGGAACAACAAAGTTTTATATACAGGAGTTACAAATGATTTAGAGCGAAGAATATATGAGCATAAAAATAAGTTAGTAAAAGGTTTTACGGAAAAATACAATGTAAATAAATTAGTATATTTTGAATATACTTCAGATGTAAATTCAGCTATAGCAAGGGAAAAAGAAATTAAAGGTTGGACAAGGCAGAAGAAAAATCAATTAGTAGAGGTTGTAAATCCATTATGGAAAGATTTAGCGGAGGAGTTTAAAAGATAAGATTTTTCTCAACGTTCAGAATGACAGGATTTTGTAATATGCTTAAAATTCTGGGCTTGTCATCCTGAACAAAGTGACTCATTCTTTATCATATCACTTATATTATCATTATCTTGTCATCCTGAACAAAGTGAAGGATCTTATTACACATTATTATATGCAGCAAATTGAGGTATAAATAAGTCATGGAATGATGATCGGGTTATAGTGCGAGGTTGAAGTTAGTAGCAAAGATTAGGATATATCTTTTATTAATTGTTACACTATACATCTAAAATTTAGTCAACTAGCAATCTTAGATATAAAAGACAAACCCTATTCTAATAACTATGGAGCTACTTCTGAAGCTATTCTAACTGAATTTTTATCTTTAGACGACATCACATATTCTCCCATTGAAGATTTAGCTGATTTCATTAAAGAGAAAGGTAAAAATCGATTTAGTGATTCAGAAGAAATAGCTAAGTTACTAAAGGAAGATGTAAGTGTTTTCGTGGGAACTTTATTTATGAGACTTGATGCTTAGCAAAAATTCGATGCGAAACAATCATACCAATCACCGCTAATATTATTGCCACAGGAATTGCCCATATACCATAGAGTATACCACTTTTCATCTGTTCAACTGACAGAATAGAAATATACTGTGAATGAAAAAGGGGAGAATGACTGTTAAGGATATTTTATAAAAGTTTAGAAAACTCTATATACTTTTTATATATTTTATTGTATTTCTGTATGTAGAGGATAGATTAAGGCAAAAGAGCTAATAAAGCCAAGAAGATGACTAAGGAGTTGACTCAAAATGATTAAAACATATAAAGTAATGCTTCTGCCTAATAACAAACAAAGAACAAAACTCTTTGAATGTGCTGGTGTCGCAAGATGGGCATATAATTGGACTCTTGAGCAACAACAAATCAACTATAAAAACGGTGGTAAATTTTTAAATGACAAAACTTTAAGAAAAAGATTGACGGAGCTTAAGAAAACACAAGAATACAAATGGCTTACTAATTATTCAAACAATATAACAAAACAAGCCATAAAAGATGCTTGTATTGCTTGCAAAAATTTCTTTGATGGCAGAGCTAAATATCCAAAGTTCAAGTCTAAGGAAAAAAGTAAAAAAAGCTTTTATCAAGATACTGTTAAAATTCTCATAACAGAAACTCATGTGAAATTAGAGAAATTAACTACTTCTAAAAAGAAAAACAAACAAAATCTTAATTGGATTAAATTAGCTGAAATAGGCAGAATACCAGTTGGTTTATTAAAAAAATAAAAATAATTAAAACCTATTTTTTAACCTCGTAGATTAAACTGCCAATTTATTCGATTAGGGGATGCAGGCAAAATGTATACTATTAGAATTAGTTATTGCGACTTTTTTAAATTTTGTTCTATATGTCCTACAAGTATTTACTTCAAATCCTGGATCGATCGAAAAGTCTCAAAGGTATAAATCTCTTTTTCTGTATATTTTATATGAAGGTTCATTGTAAAATGAAAATGAACAAATAAACATCCATAGTAATCCTAATGTGTTAAAATTGAGTTGCAAGACAAAATAACACATATTGGAGGAATTACTATGGATAATATAAATATTAACACAAATAGAGTTAAAAATAAACATCTAATATTTAAAGGACATAAATACTTCAAAATTTATTTATAGCCTTATTTACATAGGTAAAGATGTACTTTTAAAACAAAATAAAAATGAATTATATATCTATTGTAACACAGAATTAATACGCATTCATCAATTAAGTGATAAAATTTTTAATTATCAATCTGATGATTACAAAGCATTGATGGCACAATCTATTAAGGATGATAATGACTTAGATAAGATAGTATCAGAAAATTTAAATGCATTAGATAATTTCTTAATATGAAAGGGTGATAAATTAAATAATTATGTAAAACTTCTAAACAACCTAGAAAACTTAGAATTAGGCAATATTAAAGCAAATATTGACCTCTATATAGAAATGATTAATTCAGATGAAAAGAGCGTTGTAGATGCATTGTATGAACTTAGCGAATTAGAGATTAAAGCTAAGAAGGAAAGAGCAATGAATGCATGTGTAAAGGTTGCTAACTTTCCGTTTTTAAAGACATTAGATGACTTTAATTTCGATTTTCAACCTACAGTTAATAAGCAGCAATTATTAGATCTATCTACGTTAAGATTTATTGAAAATAATGAAAATATCATATTTGTAGGTACACCAGGTGTGGGTAAAACACACTTGGCAACCTCAATTGGCATAGAAGCTGCTAAAAATAGGTATTCAACATATTTTATATCTTTTCATGAGCTAATAACACAACTTAAAAAAGCACTTTTAGAAAATAGGCTAGAAACAAGACTTAAACATTTTGCTAAGTACAAGATATTAATAATCGACGAAATTGGCTATTTACCAATAGATTTAGATGCTTCAAATCTATTCTTCCAACTGATAGCTAAGAGATATGAAAAGCACTGTACAATAATCACTACAAACTCTAATTTTTCAAAATGGCCAGATATATTTGGATCTCCAACTATTGCTAATGCCATTTTAGATAGACTTCTTCATCATAGCCATATAATATCTATAAAAGGTCCATCATACAGGATTCAATCTAAACTACAGTATTTAGAAAATAATTCTATGAAGGATTCTGAAGTCTCTTAGGATATTTCTTGTACATAATTATTTTCCACTTTTCGTACATTTTAATTGTATCATTTACACTAGTTGGTGAGAAGCTTAAAATTGATGTAGAAAAAGATGATCCCAAATATCAAACTTATTATGCTAAAATCATTGATGGTCGGTTAGAAGAAATAGATTTTTCTAATAAAAAGATTGAAAATGATTTATTAATTGTACCAGTTACTTATATATTGGAGTTTAGTGAAGATTTTATTTCAATAGGTACACTTGAGCCGGGTGTTAATAGAATTACAGAATTATTTACTTTTGAAAAAGATGCTGATAACAATATTAGGATAGTAAACCGAGAATTATTTTATTAAATTTAGATTTGTATAAAGAGTAGCCTAAAAAGGGTTGCTCTTTTTTAGGTTCTCTTACAGAAATATTAATAGAATGGAAATCACCAATTAATTGTAAACAGGTAAAGTATATGATACTATCAAGTAAATAAGTACTATTTGATAAATATATGCATTTTCTATATTTATCTCAAAAATAATATGAATATTTAGGGAGGGTGTCATGAAAGACATAGTTAGACTTAGTTTAGAGGATTTAGATTGTTTTTTGGAAGCATTGAAAATATATTTTCCAGAAGATAACATAGATCGAGAAATATGGAAGGAATTATTTGAAGATGAGAGAACCTTTGCTTATGCTATAAAAGAAAATGATAAATTAAAAGCGTGTATTGCGATATATAACTGGAAAGGTGAAAATGACTACATAAAGATCATGACAATAGGAACTCATCCAGACCATAGGAACAATGGATACGCACATTTATTGATGCAACATATCATAGATGAATCTACAAAAGATGATATGCATATATTTAAAGCTGAAACGAGAGAATCAAATATAAAAATGCAAAGGGTATTTGAAGATTTTGGATATAAAATTATCAGCAAAGTAGAAGGATATTTTGAGAACCCAGTTGAAACAGCATACAAGTATTCTTTAGAAGTATAAGTATATAATTTGAGGCATTACAATAACCAACTTTCTTTAGAATTTGTTGTGCGCCAACTCAAATTAATTGAATGATCTCCTTTATTCTGATATCATTGAATTTACTTAAATAAAGCTATAGGAGAGGGATATGGATATAATTAGAACAAAAGACTTAGTTTTTGAAGACTTTATAAGATACCCAGATATTTCTATTGAAAAAGGGAAAGTAGTTTTTCTTGTTGGAAGTTCAGGTAGCGGTAAAAGCACATTGTTAAAGCTATTCAATGCTACTTTATCACCTAGTTCGGGTGCTATTTTTTACGAAGGAAAGAACATAGACGAAATAGACACGTTAAAACTCAGGCAAGAAGTACTATTAGTGGGGCAGTCGGTATATTTGTTTGATGGAAGTATAAAAGATAACTTCAACAGATTTTATTCATATAGAGAAATGAATATGCCAAACGAAGAAGAGATTAAATATTTTCTTTCAATATGCCAGCTTGATTTTCCACTTGAAACTCAGACGAGCATTCTTTCTGGTGGAGAAGCTCAAAGGCTTTATACTGCCATATTTTTGTCGTTTTTGCCTAAAGTTTTGATGCTGGATGAGCCAACTAGCGCATTAGATGCAAACAATGCAAAATCGTTATTGAGAGAAATCATAAAGCTTGCTAAAACCAAAGATATGACAATTATTGTAGTAAGCCACGACAAAAGTCTCTCTGATGAATTTGCCGAAGTAATAATAGATATAGAAGGGAGTAAAACAATATGACAAATGCTGGTATAGTTAAATTAAGTATCTTTCAGTTTTCGCTGATATATCTATTGTTGATTGTAGTTTTAGCGATCATGAAGAAGGCAAATGTAAATCAAACAAGGCTTTTAGTTGTCGCAAGTTTGCGAATGACTGTACAATTGACACTAGCGGGTTTTGTTTTGACTTATATATTTGAAAATCCAAGTCCGCTGTTTACCAGCGCATATTTGTTAGCTATGACATTGTTTGCTATCCATAGGGCATTGTCGAAGAACAAATGGCTCAACAAGTCGTTTAAATGGGCAGTAGCATTATCGCTAGCCGGATCAGGGCTAATTATCTTGGCATTTTTTGTAATAGTGGTTGTGAGAGTTGACTTTTTTAACCCTCAGTATACTATTCCTCTATCTGGGATGATAATGGGAAATGCGATGACTGGAGTAAATTTGGGTTTAAAGAGCTTTAAGGACAACTTTAGTTCCCAGAGAAAGAGAGTGGAGACACTTCTAAATTTAGGAGTAAAACCAAGAAAAATTCTATTGCCATTTTCACAAAATGCCTTAGAAACAGCTTTATTGCCTACTTTAAACAACATGGTCGGGATGGGAATAATTTCACTACCGGGCATGATGACAGGCCAGATTTTATCAGGCACTCCACCTACTACTGCGATTCTTTATCAAATTGCAATAATGATAGCTATAGCTACTGTCGTGTGTTTGGCTACTTTTTCTGCACTTAATTTAGGTATTAGAACTCTTTATAACGATAGAAATCAAATTGATTTTATATATGGGAATTAAAAAGGGCCTTAGATTTTTCTAAGGCTCTTTTTCTCATATTTTGCTTACATTCATATCCATTATCAGATACTTGCTAGTTGATAGTGGGCTTGTATTGTTTTTACTAACCCCTCTAAAAGAACTGCCAAACATTTCAAATACATTTGAAGAGATATTTAATTCTGGAAGCCTGCCTATGAATTTTTCACCGTCAAATAAAAATCCTAGCTGGACAGGTGCTGCGAAATTTCCTTCTGGAGTAAAATCACCGCCGGAGGTCATTAAGACAAAAATACCCATCTCGCCTGCTAGAAGCTCTTTGGCTGTCTTTTCAGATTCTCTAATTCTAAACTCTGGTACACCTAGGGTTGGGACTCCGTCGTATTCGCAAGTTGCAGAGCCTGTTAATGGAAGATTGTATTTCCGCGCTATTTTCTTGTTTGTATATGGCGATAATACTACACCGTTTTCTATCAATGAGTAATTGTAGTCTTTGTTGACAACTCCTTCTGCATCGAAGAAAGGGACTGGCATATAATTAGGATTGTTATTTTGGTAAAGTGTAAAATTGTCATTGAATACTTTAATCCCTCTTTTTCCACTTAATAGCGAGCTATTGCTGCCAAAATTGTTGCCATCTAGATCGTGTATAAATTTTATGAATGGCAGGGGTTCAGTAGTGTCAAATACAACTGGCAGAGTTTTTTTATTTGGCAACTCCACTTTATTTTTATATGCATTTAATGTGTGATTTATATCTTTTAATGCTAAAGTTCTATCGTATTTTCTCCCTTCAAAACCTACAAATCCATCCATGATATTCAACGATGATTTTTCTTTGAATATCAAGCCTAGCGAGATATATTTGTCTTTATAATATAAATCGAGACCTTTTTCATTGATTAATTTTACGCTGTAATCAGTCAGATTGAATTTATGGGAGAAATAGAAATCAGACTGTTCTTCTCTAAGAACACTTAAGAGGCTTTCTAATTCATCTACCATTTTATTTTCATCAATTATTTCTGATGTGTAATCTTCGTGTATTTTTTTATTGCCTTCAATTTCAAAATCATACGATATTCTATTATCCAAAGTGGCTATTGCTTTATTCACTAGATCCGATTCATCATAATTTCCTATTGCACCAGCATACCCGATATAGCCATTGTCATATACTCTAAGACCAGTTTTCTCTATATTTTTGTTTCTCACTGAATCAATTCTACTTTGACTTACATTTAAAGATATTTCTTTTATATTGGTTATATATTTTTCCTTTATCATCTATTCCACCTCCTACTGAACGTTTAAATTATTTACTCTGACATAAGGGCCACCAAAGCCAACAGGCAGAGGGAATTGCTCCATTTTTCCACATCCACCTAATATGAAGCTCATAATTTCAGTTTCATTTGAAAGACCGTCGATTTCGTTTAAAGTTTCCATAACATTGCCGGTGACAACAGATATATTCACAGGCTCTGCAATTTTTCCATTTTTGATATAATACGCAAGCGATGGGGCAATAGTGAAAGTGGACATTCCTGAACCATGTTTTATTTCGTCTATGTATATGCCGTTTTCCACTTCGCTAAAAAGCTCTTCTTTTGTTTGATTTCCTGGTTCTATATAGGTAGTAGTCATTCGAACTATCGGCTCGTATTCAAAATTTACCGCTCTTGCGTTTCCGGTTAAATCTTCATCTAAGTAGCATGCAGTAGTTGTACTGTGAAGTCGACCACTTAAAAGCCCGTTTTTTACGAGATAGGTTTTTTCTGCTCTTGTGCCTTCATCGTCATATGGGACATATCCATTTCCATCGATATTGCCATCATCGACTATGCTTAACAATTCTCTTCCAACAGTTTTTCCTATTGCCCACTCTTTTTTCATGGTTTCATCGCCTATCATGAAGTCCGATTCGCTTTTATGTCCAAAACTCTCATGCGCAAATACACCTGCTGCAAGAGGGGACAATATAACTGTGTATTTTCCGGGTTTTACAGGTTGGGAGTTTATTAAAAAATCATGGCATTTCGATATAAATGGCCTAAATTCCTGAATTTTTCCTTTTAAACCATTCACATTGGTTGAAGACTTTTGATAGCTTTCCGACAGCAGTTTATCACCTTCCACAAATTGCATTTTAATTGCCAAACCGACTGTTTGATTATCAAATTTTGTAGATGAGCCTTTGCTTGAATAAAATTCTTTATATATTTTTCTATCTACATAATATGCTTTCCAATGTTTTATAAATTCATACTCTTCTAATAAAGGGAAATATTCTCTGAGTAGATTTTGCTTTTCTTTGATGCTGATTTTCTTTATATCGTCTTCCTCAAACTTTATCAATTCATCTTTGTTTACTTGAAATTTTTTAACGACTGGATTTTCTTCGATGCGCTCATTTGGATTTGCATATTTGGAGAGTAAATCAATTTCAGCTTGAATATCTTCTATATTTGAAATAGAATTATAGTACCATCTTTCTCCGTCAAATATCCTTATGAAAGCAGCTTTGTAGGTTCTCACTTTTGATTCTTCAATTTCTCCCATTGTGTAAATTACTTTAGTTTCATAGACATCTTCAATCCGTACATCTGTGTATAAGCCTTCTGGAAATTTAAACATTGCTAAGCCTCCTTACTGGAATTTTCACATTAAGTATATCATATTTAGAGTCTCAAGATCTAGTTAATACTTTAACTATCTTTAAATATATTATATAATTAAATTAACTTATGGTTGTATTGGATGACCAACAATAGTTAGGGGGATTTATATGAAAGTAAAAGTTTGCATGGGTTCGAATTGTACTTTGCTTGGAGCTATGAGCCTGTTAGACCAGATCGAGAGCTTAAGGGAGATTATTGATGAAAATGAAAAAGAATATAGAGATGAAGAGCTAGAAATAGAATCAATTAAGTGTTTGGGATATTGCAAAGATACGGATGCAGATATCGCTCCAGTAGTTATAGTGGACGATGATGTAATATTCAATGCTACTGGCCAAATCGTAATGGAAAAAATAATGGACAAGATGAGAATATAGGCGTAAAAATTTACTTCGGAGGAATAGATAAAATATGAAAGAAAGCTATGTTGACCTTATAAATATAAGAAGAAAGGTCTTTGTAGAGATTGCAAAAATGGCATACGAGGACACTGACCTAAGAGAATTAGAAAAAGCTGCATATAATATTATACCTGGAGAGGTTGCAAAATACAGGGAGAATATATTCAGGGAAAGAGCTGTTGTAGAAGAAAGGCTCAGACTTACTATGGGACTTAACGTAAGAAGTATAGCTGAGTTTACAAGAGTTACAGAGGGAATTGATGAGGTAAATGTTGATGAGACTAAATTTATACCCGACTTGGTAAATGTAATAACTTTTGCTTGTGAAGCTTGTCCAACTAGAGCTCTTAAAGTCACTGATAATTGCAGAAAGTGCCTTGCACACCCTTGCACAAATGTGTGCCCTGTAAATGCCGTTTCAATTGGAAAAGACAGAGCTATAATAGATCAAGACAAGTGCATAAAATGCGGCAGATGTAAAGAGAGTTGCCCTTATAGTGCCATAGTGGAATACAACAGACCTTGCGCTGCTGTTTGCGGAGTAAATGCAATAGAGAGCGATTATCTAGGCAGGGCGAAGATCAATCAAGAAAAGTGTGTATCCTGCGGGAGATGTATAATACAATGCCCATTTGGAGCGATCGCAGATAAATCTCAAATTTATCAGCTCGTAAAGGCTCTTAAAACTAAGAAAAATATGTACGCTATGATAGCGCCTTCATTTATAGGACAATTTGGTGCTTTGACTTCTCCTGAGCAAATAGTGGAAGGCATAAAGAGATTGGGATTTAAAGATGTGGTAGAGGTGAGCTTGGGAGCGGATATTACTACTTTGCATGAGGCTAAGGAATTTTTGCAAAAAGTACCGAGCGAAATACCATTTATGGGAACTAGTTGCTGCAATTCATGGGCTTTAATGGTAAAAACTAAATTCCCAGAACAATACGAGTACATTTCAGATTCAGCTTCGCCAATGGTAGAAACTGCGAAGTATATAAAGAAAAAAGACCCAGATGCAATCATTACATTCATAGGACCTTGTATATCTAAAAAATTAGAAGCTCTCAGAGAAGATGTAAAAGACTATGTTCATTTTGTAATTACATTTGAGGAACTAATGGGGATGTTCGTTGCTAAAAATATAGAGCTGTCTGAAATAGAAATCTCTAAAGAAGTACAAGATGCTTCAACACTCGGACGGGGATATTCTGTTGCCGGCGGAGTTGCGGAAGCTGTAAAAAAGACCGCTCAATTGTTAGATCCAACTCGAGAGATAAATGTAGAGTCTGCTTCAAATCTAGCAGACTGTGTAAAACTGATGTTTCAAGCAAAAGCAGGGAGAAAAAATGGGTACTTATTGGAAGGAATGGCTTGCCCTGGAGGCTGTATAGCTGGACCTGGAACATTGGCGTCGACTACGAGAGTTAAGAAAGCTGTTGAAGAATTTAAAAACAAAGCTCCTTATAAGACGCCGCTTGATAATGAATTGATAGATGACGAATTGAAGAACAAATAAATACAAATAAACACATACTTCCAAAGCAAACAGTCTGGTTTTTATTAGTCTATTTACTTTGGAAGTAGTTTTATTCTAAGAACTCTTTGATGAGTGCTCTTGATTTATACGATTCTTCTATTTCTTCTACTAAACTATCGTAGTACAATTCTGCGATTTTTGTTCTTTTTGAAGCGATTTCTTTGGCTCTTCGGGTGTAAAGCTTATCCGCTACAGTTTCGAGCTTGTATTTATATTCATGTAGAAAAGAATCATCTTTGTCATCTTCTCCATGAAGCAAATTGCCATTTTCATCTAAATTATACAAATTAGAATGCATTTCTGTCTGGAACATTATGGTTCTAGCTATGCCTATCGCACCTAAGACATCTAGCTTATCCGCGTCAAAAAGTATTTTTTCTTCTATGCTAGATGGTGGATTTTCACTTCTAAATCTGTGCTTTTCAATACAGTCTGAAACTCTTTCTGCAAAATCTTTACTGTAATTATTATCTAGTAGAAATTCTTTAGCCATTTTCGCACCTTTTTTAGCATGGTTGACATTTTTATTTTTTGATTGGGATTTTCTGCCTATATCATGAAGCAAGCTAGCAGCAATCAGCACATCCATGTCGACATCTTTTTCATATTGAGCTATATCAAGAGCTAAATATAGCACCCTATAAATATGTTCAAGATCATGTGCTTGATCTGAATTGTGTTTTTTCATAAATTTTTCAATTCGCTTAAACTCTTTCTTTTTCATTTCGTAGCCACCTATTTTTAAATAAATTTGAAATAAAATTGAATCTACTCTTTAATTTGTGATTTTCATTTTGATTTAAAGCCAATTCAAGCAGATATTCTTGAAAATTGAATTTTTCGTCTTCATCTTCTTTTTTAACATAGTCACCAGTATTTGTCATCAATCTGGACTTTTGATTGTCTTTTAAATTTAATTCCAGAAATCTTGTGATTTTTTTCTTTATATTTTTGTCATAAATGGGGACTGCTATTTCTACTCTCCTGTTTAGATTTCTTGTCATTAAATCTGCTGAAGAGATGTATATATTACTCTCATCACCTTCACCAAATGAATAGACTCTAGAGTGTTCTAAAAACCTGCCGACAATATTGGAAACTGTTATATTTTCTGTTTTATTCTCAATATTCGGCAAGATACAGCATATTCCTCTGATTATTAAGTCTATTTTAACTCCAGCACAAGATGCTTCCATCAATTTATCTATTAAATCTCTTTCAGTTATTGAATTAGCTTTGATGATTATTCTTGCTGATTTGTCTGATTTTGCATTTTCAATTTGTCTATCGATTTCTTCAATCAACGTATTTTTTAGCGAATAAGGAGCTACTGCTAAATGTTTGTAAGTTCCATTTAAGTTGCTTATTGCCATATTTTTGAAGAACTCTAATGCATCTTCACCAATTTCTCTATTTCCTGTAATCAAAGAGAGATCAGAGTACAACCTTGCAGTTTTTTCATTGTAGTTTCCTGTGCCAATTTGGGTAATATAGTTTATTTTATCTTTTTCAATATAAGTTATTAGACAAATTTTTGAATGAGCTTTATAGTCTTCTATTCCATAGATGACTTTGCAACCAGCCTCTTCTAATCTTTCGGACCAACCTATATTATTCTGTTCGTCAAATCTTGCTCTCAATTCAATAAGTACGGTGACATCTTTTCCGTTTTCTGCTGCTTGACATAAGTATTCCACGACTTTTGATCTATTTGCCAACCTATAAAGCGATATTTTTATAGATTTTACTTTTCTTGATGTTGATGCTTCTTTTAATAAATCTATGAAAACTTTTATATCTTCATAGGGATATGTCAACAATAAGTCCTTTTTTTGCACCTGCGTTATAATACTTTTATTTGGGTTTAAACTAGTGGGATAAGCAGGTTCAAATTTATGATAAGCTAGTTTGGTTTTTAATTGAGGACTTAATTTATCTTCAAGCACAGAAACATAATCTAGCATTATAGGGCTAGAAGTTTTAAAAACTTGATTTTGCGATAAATTTAATCTTTGAATAAGATAATCTTTCAGTTCATTGTCGAGGTCATCATAGACTTCTAAACGTACGGGTGCAAGCCTAGACCTTTTTTTTAAAATTTGCTTCATATGAAGTTTGAAATCCTCTTCATCAAAGTCAAAAGCTTCATCTTTTGGGTTTATATCAGCATTTCTTGTCACAGAAATGATTGATTTTGTGGAAATCTTATAATAATTAAAAACTAAATTGAAAAAATGAAACACAACTTTTTCTATTAAAATATATCTTGGTTTTTCGCCGTCTAGATACAATAATCTAGGAATGGATTTAGGTATTTCTATAATCCCTGTTAAATTTTTCTTTCCTTTAGGAACCAATGTTCCTACTACATATAAACTTTTATTCCAAAGATGAGGGAAAGGGTGGTGAGAATCAATTATCTGTGGTGATAGCAAAGGCATTATATTTTTTTTAAAATAATCTTCTACATATTCAATTTCACTTTCTTTAAGTTCATTTACATCTAGATTGTAAATATCATATTCTCTTAAGAGATTTTCAACCTTAAAAAATATTTCATCTTTCTTTTTATACAATGGCTTTACGCTCTCGAACACTTTTTCAAGTTGTGCTTGTGGAGTTAATCCAGTTTTATTGTCGATAGGTGGGTTTTTAAGTCGAGATAAATCTAAAAGACTGCCTACTCTTATCATAAAGAACTCATCTAGATTGCTCGTAAAAATTGAAATGAATTTTAACTTTTCAAACAAAGGGACATTTTCATCTAGTGCTTCTTCGAGCACCCTTTCATTGAACTTAAGCCATGAAAGTTCTCGGTTTTGCGTGTAGCTAGTGTCGTATGGGAATTTGTTCTCTGCCATAAAGGATCTACTCCTTTAAAACTTTTTCGAATAAGTAACCTTCTCTTACACCATAGTCACTTACAATTATTTCATCGGATCCAAATTTTTTGACTATTTCATTTAATATTATAATGCCAGGCAAAATAGTATGAACTCTATCAGGAGATACTTGTAGGATTGCATCAATAGATTCTTTTGATCCTTTGCTCAGAAATTTGACCATAGACTTTAGGTTTTTTGAAGAAATTGTGTTGTTATCCGATGGAGCTTCATAAATCCAATTGTGCAATTTCCTTGTAGCTCTAATACTGCCGCCTACGCCGCATAGGACTTTGTAATTTTCTTTATCTATTTGAGTAAGCCCACTTAGTTCTCTTTCCAAATGATTTTTTATATCCTTAATTTCCTTCTTGTTTGGTAAAATTTCACTAACATACATTTTATAACTATTCAATGAACCCAAAGGAAAACTTATTGCACTGATTATGTTTTGGTTTTTAAAAGTAACAATTTCAGTACTTCCACCACCAATATCAACTAAAATGCCCTCTTTTAAATCAAAGAGTTTAGTAGCCCCTATAAAGTCCAATCTCGCTTCTTGTTCGCCAGATATGACATCGATATCTAATCCTGTTGCATTTTCTATCTCTGATACTGCAGATTCGCTATTGTAAACATTTCTAAGTGCTGCTGTCGCAAAAACATACATTTTATCTATTTCAAAGTGATTTACAATTTCCATAAAACTCTTTAGAGCTTCTATGGCTTTCTTTATACCTTTTTTTGACATGATCCCATTTTCTACATATCCAGCTAGACCTGCTGATTGCTTTGATGTAAACAATAGATCTATATTGTTGTTTTTGCATTTATATATATTCATCCGCATTGTATTTGAACCAATATCTACCAAGGCATAAATCAATTTAAATTCCTCCTATTTGGGATTGAAGCAATCCTATTTTATTTTTGAATTCTTCCTTATTCAAATCTATTTCGTTGTATAAATATCCCTCAAACAAGCCACGATGGTAACTTATTGAAGAATTGACAAAAGCATTGCTATACGATGAAAATATGCTGAGCGTTGCGTATTTATCTAACATAACCCCTAGACTGTCTGAGAGATCATTTGCAACTTTTTCTGATATATGGGAATATTTTTCGAGCGGAAAGGGAAGATACTTTAGTGCGTATTTAAGCCTTTTAAGAGATATTCTCAATCTATGGATATCATCCAAATCAGATAAATTGATATTATCAATTTGATTTGCAATATCTTTAGACATCTTTGTTATTCTTTTTTTGACAAATTTTTCTATATCCTCATAATTCTCTATTTCTTTAATAACTTGATAGAGTATCTTGTTGTTATTTTCAAATTCTTCTCTAGGAACCAGCACTCTTTTCAAATCGGAAACTATGGCTTCCTCAACTTTTACTAAAATGTCGGAGAAAATATTTGGATAATCGATAGTCTTTACACCGCAATAATCCTTATAAATTTGTTTTGCTATTTGAATTTCTCTAAGTTTAGAAAACTGACCACTTAAGTTATTCAAGAAATCATTGAGGGCGTTGTACTTTTTCTTTTTTGCAATGGGCTTGAAAAAATAGAGCATAGAGCGTAGTTCTCTTATGTTTACCCTTAATTCATGAATAAAATTTTCATCATAAAGCATATTTTCTATATCAGCATAGTTTTCTACAATTTTCTCATATTTGGATTTCAATAGCTTTGAAGTTTTCATATTAAACACCCCCGAATATAGTATATAGATACCTTTTTTTATATACATAAAACAATAATTTGTCATAATTGAATCACAATTATATTTTACAATGATAATGTAAAATAAAATTAATGAAAAGGAGAAGATATTATGAAAAATTTACTGAAGAAAGCATCTATAACTATGGCATTAGTATCAATGGTAAGCATTGGAATGGGGACAACTAATTACAGTTATGCAGATGATGCCTTGATTGGCGCACAAGCTGCATTAAATGACAAAAGCTATACACAAGAAGAAATGATTGCTTATGCATTGCAAGATGAATATCTTGCTAAGGCGGAATATGAGAAAATAATAAGCGCATTAAATGTTTCAAGACCATTCAGCAATATATTGCGAGCAGAAAACACACATATCGATTTAATAGAACCGCTATTAGAGGATTATGATATCAAATTTACTGTACCAAATGTTGAAAATTATCTAGTTACACCAACTAATTTGCTAGAAGCATATAAAGTAGGTTTAGACACAGAAAAACAAAACATACAGATGTATGAAAACTTTCTTAAAGAAGATTTAGATGCAGATGTCAAACTGGTATTTCAAAAATTACTTAATGCCTCTAAAAGCCACCTACAAGCATTTGAAAGACAAGTAGAAAGATACAATGGCGATTATACAAACACGGGATTTCAAAGAAATGGTAGAATAGGCAAAAATACAAGCGCAAATAATCAAAGAGGTACTAGGGCAAATGGCACCACATTTAGATGTTTAGATGAAATAAATATATACTAGTTGTATTTAGCGAAGACATATATTATAATACTATATAAAATCTGATGATTAGAAGTAGTAGCTAAAGAATAAGTAATAGAGAGTTGAGGATGGTGGAAGCTCAACACTGATTTCTTTTGTGAATGGATCTAAGAGGAGCAAGCCGAAATCAAAACTTAGTTTTGAGAGTAGTTCTTGACGGGAGCTGCCTGTTACAGTGGATAGGATATGAATGTATCTGAAAATGAGATATACTTATGCATTTTACATAAGTATAAGTTAGGTGGCAACGCGAATACAACTTCGCCCTATTGTTTTAGGGCGGAGTTTTTTTTATAAGGTGGTGATAAGCATGCTCTGAAGTTATGTAAAAAATCAAAATAGAATAATATTAAATTTAAGGAGAGGATTTTTTATGAATTTAAGAAAGATGGTTTTGACATCTATATTTCTAGCTATCGGGCTTATACTTCATCAAGCTATGCCACCAATATTGTTTGGAATGAAGCCGGACCTTATGCTTTGCATGATGTTTATTGTTTTATATTTAAATAGAAAAGACTATAAGATGACAATATTGATTGGAATTGTAGCTGGGCTGTTTTCAGCTTTTAGCACGACATTTCCTTTTGGGCAGATTCCAAACATAGTAGATAAAATTATTACAGCAAATATTATATTTTTGCTTTTTAAAGTCATGGATTCAAAAGTTAAAGATCAAATTCAAATCATCATAGCATCAATAATTGGAACTTTTGTAAGTGGAATAGTGTTTTTAAGTACTGCACTTTTTTTAGCGGGCTTGCCTGGGCCATTTAGTGCATTAGTCATCGGGGTAGTTCTACCTGCTGTTTTGTTAAACACATTGATGTGTGTATTTTTATACAATATAGTCATAGCATCTTTAAAAAGATCAAACAAAGCATATTAAAAGCTATAAAGGTCTATATATGGGTAAAATGTATATAGACCTTATATTTCTATATATTATCTTATTGTTAAATAATAAACAAACTAAAATGGCTAAAACACAGCCTTCCAATAAAAAAATGTTTATTTTAGCTTTAGACGCCAGCTAAATATTAATTATTTCGTTGATTATTCTATATACATTTATGAATTATATGCTCTAATTCTCTTAGAGAGCTCTTAACATGGGATTTAAACTCAATTACAAATTTGTTATAGATATAAAAACAAATATTATAATTGATAATAAATCAACAATAAATCTCATGGAAATATTTAATATCTAGATGGAGAAAACATCATTTGGATATGACTTTAAAATGGTTGGCCAAAACAGGTTGTTTGCAAGGAATGAGGAATTAATGACAAAAAGCAAATGCTCATATCTATGGTGATATCCGGTGCTTTATGTGGCATGGCTGGAGTATTTGAAGTATTAGGTGTGCATTATAGATTTTTACAAAGTATTTCTCCGGGATATGCTTGGGATGGAATGTTAGCATCTCTTATGGCTAAGAACAATCCAGTAGGAGTGGTATTGATGGCTATATTTTTGGGAGCATTAAAAACAGGCTCTGTGTCTATGGAAAATGCAACATCGATTCCTTCGGAATTGGTCATGGTCATTCAAGCAATTATAGTATTATTTATTGCAGGTGAAGCTGGATTTAAAGATAAATTCGTTTTGCTAAACATAAAGAGAAAATCAAAGAAAGCTGGTGAAACAAATGCTTAAAGAGATTTTCAACCTAACCCTTTTACAACATACTATAAGAACTGCCACACCTATCATATTGGCAGCTTTGGGAGGGCTTTTAACTCAACATACGGGAATGCTAAATATAGGAATGGAAGGCATGATTTTACTTGGTGCATTTTTTGGTGTACTCGGGAGTTATTTTTTTGGTTCATCTTTAATGGGAGTGCTCTTAGCTAGTTTAGTTGGAGTAATTATCGGATTGATATTTGCTATTTTTGTGGTTGAATTAAAGTCAGATGAGTTTATAGTAGCGATAGCAATAAATATGTTTGCAAGTGGGCTTACTGTATTCTTATTGAGGAGCATTTTTGGAGTAAAAGGCGCTTTTTCTTCTCCAGATATAGTTCCTTTACCTAGAGTGAACTTTTCTTTTCTGGAGAATGTGAATTTCTTAGACAAAATTTTTAACAATCATTCGATATTTGTGTATATAAGCTGGATTTTAGTCGCTTTAATATATATATACCTTTATAAAACACCTCAGGGAATATGGCTTAGAGCGTCTGGGGAATATCCTGAAGCTCTCTTAACAGCAGGTGTGAGTGCTAAAAAAATGAAATATAAATCTTCAATCTACTGTGGTGTTTTATGTGGGTTTGCTGGCGCACATCTTTCTTTGGGTTATCTCACACTTTTTTCAGAGAATATGAGTGCAAATAGAGGATTTATCGCAGTTGCAGCTATAATATTTGGGAAAGCAAACCCGATTATGACATTTATTGCAGCACTGATGTTTGGTTTTTTTGATGCTTTAGGGATAAGACTACAAGTAGTAGGAGTGCCATCGCAATTTACTCAAATGATTCCTTATATCGCAACCATTGTAGCTTTATTTATAGTTACAAATAGACAATTGCAAAAACATAAGAAAAGCAAAGGGGAGAGAGAACTTGCTTGAAAAAAATTACGATTGTTTGGTGATAGGCGGAGGGATTGCAGGTTTATACTGTGCAAAGATCCTTGTAAATTCAGGTAAGAAAGTAGCTCTTATAGAAAAAGAAACTCTTGGGGGCACAGCATTGAGATGGGGAGCTTTGCCTGTAAAAATAGCTTCAGATTATTTTAAAAATAATAGCGAAGATGAATTTATACCTTATTATAGAAAGTCATTAAATAAATTAGAAGAAAAAATTGATCTTCTAATTCAAAAATCAAATCTTGATTTATTTTATGGAGAAGGTGAATTCATTGATGAAAATACATTTTTAGTAGGAGAGTATTTAATAAAAGCTTCTCATATTGTCATAGCGACCGGAACTAGTCCCAAAAGTACAAAAGAATTTATAATAGACAAGGAAAAAGTAATAACATATAAAGAAGCAGCTAATTTCAACCAGCTTAAGGAGAAAATAATAATTCTAGGTGCAAACGTAGAAGGGGTAGAATTAGCTAATGTGCTATCAAAATTAAATAAAGAGATTATTTTAGTGGAAAAAAAACATCTGATTTTGCCTGATGATGATTTTGATTTAACTTATCCGATAGAAAGAGATTTGGTAGAAAACAATGTTACAATAATGACAGATTCAGAAGTTATAAAAGCTTATACAAAAGATGACTGTGTCGAGGCAATATTAAAAGATGGAAGCACTATTGTGGCAGATAAGCTATTAGTAACTATGATGAATAAACCAAATATCCCTAAAGGTGTAGAGAGATTAAATATAGATTTTGATGAAAATGGAATAAAAGTAGATAATAACTTTAGGACGACCCAAGAAAATATATTTGCCATAGGCGATGTCAATGGGAAGCTTTGCATGGCTCATGCAGCTATAAATCAAGCAATTCAAGTTGCTGAACATATAATCTATAGTAGGGAAATCCACCAAAATTATGATAACTTACCAAGGGCTGTGTTTGCTTCTTTAGAGATAGCTGGGGTAGGCATAAATGAATCGCAAATAAAACATGACAGATATAAGATTGGAATCTGTGAGTTTAAAGATACATGGAGAGCTGTTTCAAAATTATATGTAGAGGGATTTGTGAAAGTAATAGCTGATTTGAATGACAATATAATGGGAATATGGATGGTAGGCAAAAATGTATCTGAATACATAGGGTTAATGGATTTATTATTTAAAAAGAAAATAAATGCACTTGACATTAAGAGAGGGCTAATAATCCACCCTACTTTAAACGAAGCTGTTTTAGAAGCAGTGTTAAATTTAAAAGAAATAGATAAAAAATGCACTAGACAGTAGTGCATTTTTTATGCTTGCAATCAATTATTAAATATAATAACATAAAGGTTGACGAAAGGAGAGATAAGATGAAGTATGAGCATATTGTATTTGATGTAGATGGAACTCTTATAGATAGCGAATATTCAATATTAGCTGCATTAGTAGATACTTTAAAAGAAATAAAAGGGAAGGATTATACGATAGATGAATTAAGATATGTATTGGGCATTCCCGGAGCAGAAACACTGAAATTGTTTGAAGTCAAAGATGTTGAATATGGGCTTGAGTTGTGGTTAAAAAACATGGATAAATACAAAGATACTATAAAGGTTTTTGACGGGGTAATAGAAGTGTTGGAATTATTGAACTCAAAAGGCTATAAACTGGGCATAGTCACATCTAAATTAAGAGAAGAATTCGATCATGATTTTGACCGATTTGACCTAAAGAAATATTTTTCAACGATTGTATGTGCTGATGATACTATTTTACACAAACCTTACCCTGAACCATTGCTAAAATATATGGAATTGAATGAACTCAACAATAAAGACCTCATTTACATTGGAGATACAGAGTACGATTACAAGTGTGCAAAAGGTGCAAATGTAGATTTTGCTTTAGCTTTGTGGACTGAAAATTCCCATGATGAGTTAGATGCAGAGATTAGGTTATATAAACCTCTAGACATAATCAAGTATGTATAAGATAGAGCAAATTAAGTATTTACTTAATTTGCTCTTCTTTAATTTCTGCAGGTATTGTTGTTATAAAATATGCATATAAAGAAAATAAAAAAAGCAGCGAATGAAAAAGGTATAGAAGCAGAAATAAGAGCTGTAGCAGAGAAAATTTAAAAAATA